>JACNJL010000029.1 GCA_014382585.1 Limisphaerales bacterium
CCTCCACCAATTATTCTGTTTTTCTTGTGGTGAATCATTGTCGGGTTTTGGGGTGTAGGATTCGTATGCGGTGGGTGTTGGTGTCTCCGATGTAGATTGCGCCTGTTGAGTCGACAAAGATTCCGTGTAGCCGATTCATGCGGCAATGCAAGGGATTGCCTTCCGGGCCGTCCCCTTTGCGGCCGGTTCCGGCGATGAGTAGTAACCGGCCCGTTCGACGTTCGATCATTCGTACGGTATGGCTTTCGGTATCGGCTAAATAAATGTTGCCTTGCGGGCCGACGGCAATTCCTTTGGGGCCCGATAGGGTTGCTTTGCGAGCGGGGCCGCCGTTGCCGGTGAATCCTTGTTTTCCGGTGCCGGCTTCGTGGTGGAGGGTTTTCTTTTTTAAATCGAGTCGATACACAGCATTGCCTTCGCGAAGTGCAAGCCAGAGTTGATGTCCTTCAAAATCGATTGCACGGGGTCCGTTCAGCGGGGTGCCGGAAATAGGGGCGCCATCGGGGGTGGGTTTGCGTTCGCCGGTGCCGGCGAATGTTACAATCCGACCGGTTTTTAGATTTACTCTTCGAATCCGGTGGTTGCCAATGTCGCAGATATATAATCGGCCTTCGGGGCCAAATTGAATGCTGTGCGGCCGGTTGAGTTGGGCTTGTGTTGCCGGGCCGCCGTCTCCAGAAAATCCGCCTTTGCCATTGCCTGCCACGGTGCTGATGCGCCCGGTTTGGGCGTCGACCCGCCGGACAATGTGGTTCTGCATTTCAACGAAGAAGAGGTTGCCAACTTCGTCCAGGCGCACTTCGTAGGGTTCGTTCAGCTTTGCTTGTTCGGCTGGGCCGCCGTCGCCGTCGTACCCCTTTTGGCCGTTACCGGCAACGGTTGTGATTTGTCCGAGCTTGTTCACGCGCCGGATGACGTGATTAAAGGTGTCGCAAATAAAAATGACCCCGTTGTCATCTTTGATAATGCCGAAGGGTCCGTTGAGTGTGGCTTTGGTGGCAGGCCCACGGTTGCCGGAATATCCTTTTTGGCCTGTGCCGGCCACAGTGTAGATTGTCGCGGCTTGGATGAGTCCGACGGAACTGAGAAAAATTAAGGAAAGAAAATGTTTCACGTGCAAACTTTAAGATTCAATTCGCACTCGCTCAAGCTTGATTAAAAAACCCGCGACGTTGATTCGCTGCGTTGACAAACGGAGGGTTGGGAACTATCGTTATTGGGACCAAGTAAATTCCGGCTGCAACCTCGTGGTTTTATGTCAGCCGATTTTGAGGATTTTATCTATGATAAAGAATGATTTTTTGCTGCGATCGAGGATGCGTTGGATGGTTTGCGTTGGTGCAGTTTTGGGGGTTGGGTTTCTTTCCGGCTGTAAAACTGTCAACAAGGTTAATCCGATTTCGGATGATTCCTATTTTCAATGGTTGTTTGCGCTCCCGCACAAAGCGGTGAAATCGGCGTTGGATATTGACGAGGAATAACCGATGGGCGTGAGGCTTCATCGCAATCCCTTGATTCCTTTGGCGTGATAAATGGGGTGCGGGCGTCCGGTGGAGTCGGTGTAGGTGGCGTTGGATGGGATGCCGAGTGATTCGTAAATGGTGGCGGCAAGGTTTTCGGGTTTTTGTGGCGCGTGCGCGGGATGGCCGCCGATTTTGTCGGACGCGCCAATGACGTTGCCGCCGTGCACGCCGCCGCCGGCACAAAGGATGGATTGTGCAGCACCCCAATGATCGCGCCCGGGCAGTTTGACGCCAGGCAGGGTGGTGATTTTCGGGGTGCGGCCAAATTCACTGGCCATTACGATGAGGGTATCGTCCAACAAACCGCTGGCACTCAAGTCATCGATAAGCGCGCTCAGGGCGCGATCCATGGGCGGCAGGAGATAATTTTTCAAGTTGGGGAACGCGGCTTGGTGGGTGTCCCAAGTTTCGTTGTTGCCGAGGTTCACCTGCACAAGGTTTACGCCGAGGTTCACGAGATTGCGCGCCATCAGCAGCGACCAGCCGAAACTGTTGTCACCATAGCGCTCAATTTGTTTGGGATCGGCTTTGGAAAGGTCAAAGGCATCGTGCGCCTTGCCGTTGGACAGGAGTGAAAGGGCGGCCTGACGGTATTTATCAAAATCTTCCTGATTGGCAGCGGCCTCTAGTGCGCGTGATTGGGTTTCTAGGTTTTTGCGCAGTGCGATGCGATCGTTAACGCGGCGGAGATTTAAGCCCTGCGGCAAGGCGAGTTGCGGCGCGTGAAAGGAGAGGGTTGGATCCTCCATGGCGCCGGTGGCGTGATGGAATAAATATTGTGGATACGCCCCGTAGTGCAATGGATGTTTGGGAGACGCTTCCAAAAACCACGGGTCGCGCGCGGGGCCCATGCGTCCGGCGAATTGCCCGGGAATGGTGCGGCCGGTGCGGTGCACGATTTTATCCGGCATAACAATTACGGGCGTGGGGGCGTGCCCGCGCGGCTTGAGCAGTGAGTTGGTAATGGCGGCGATGCTTGGGTCGTCGGTGTCCTGCGGTTTGCTGGGATTAAAGGCCGCCGGCGCGGCGGACAATCCGGTGAGCATCGCGTGGTGTCCCTGCGAGTGTTCGTTGTGCGGATGCGTGAGCGATCGCACGAGTGCCCATTTGTCTGAACGCTGTGCTAACCTTGGCAGGTGTTCGCAAATATGAATGCCGGGTGTTTTTGTTGGGATGGGATTAAACTCACCGCGAATTTCGCGTGGCGCATTGGGTTTGAGATCAAAACTTTCATGCTGCGCCAAACCGCCGGAAAGGAAAACGTAAATGACTGATTTCCCTCGGGCACCGGGAGCCTCCGCGCGAAGCCGCGCCACATCGCTCATCCCTAATCCCATCAGGCCCAGCGCGCCCGCTCGGATTGCGGTACGTCTGGAAACTTCGTGTTGGTGATGGCCGAAGTCCATATGACACAACGAGACACCCGATTTTACATCTCGTCAAGTAGAGAAATCATTTTCCTTTTACACCGAATTCGGCAATGGAAGCCCACGGGCCGGCGTTGATTTCGGACAGTGCGCGAATGCGGATGAATCGGCCTTTTGTCTCGGTGCATTTTAAATCCTGTGGAGATTTGGTTTTCTTCAATTTGGTCTTTAGGGTGGGGGCATCAAATTGTTTTGGATCATTGGAGACGGCGATTTCGATCTCTTTGATCGTGCCGTTCCAACCGGTGTCTTGGCGGGCGAGGATGCGGAAACCGGTGAGGATGTGTTCTTGGCCAAGATCGATAATCAGCTCGTGGGGGTGCTTTTTAATTTCCGGCGAAAATTGGGTGTGCCAAATTGTATTCGCGTCGCCATCGATGGTGTTGCGGGCGAATTTGCCGTTGCCGGCATTTTCACTACTGGCGTGGATGATTTTGAAACGCTTGTTGGGCAGCAGTTCTTTGGAATTCCATTTCGCATTGCCGGGGCGTTGAGGAGGGCGGGTGGAGCCGTATTTGGCGCGGCGATCTTTTTCGTGATCGGCGCGATCGGCAAAAGTGCCTTCCACGGCCGGCTCGTGCGCTTCGGCGGCGTGGGTTTTGATTTGCGCGAGAATTTTCGGGTTTGCTTCGGCCACATTGTGGGCTTCGCTAATGTCTTGTTTCAAATTGTACAATTCCCACGGCGAATTAGGGCGCGGGCGCACCGCTTTCCAATCGCCCATCCGCACGGCGGTTTGGTTGCCGAGTTCCCAGTAGAGATATTTGTGTTGGGGTTGTTTTTTGCCGAGAAGCTCGGGGAGGATTGAAATGCCATCGGTATCTTTCACGGCGCGGGTGCCGGTAATTTCCGCGAGCGTGGGCATCACGTCGGGGAAATACCACAGATGATCGCTGACGCGGCCGGGTTTGATTTTGCCGGGCCAGCGGATGGCCATCGGAATGCGCAGGCCGCCTTCGTAGAGGTTGCCTTTGCCGCCGCGAAATTCCACACCGGTTTCCGGATGTTTATTGGCGCTGTGGAGGCCGCGCGGATGTTCTGATGTCTTGAAATAATTATTGCCGCCGTTGTCACCGCAGAAAAAGACGATGGTGTTTTCGTCGAGTTTTAATTCGTCCAGCAAATCGAGCACTTGGCCGACTTGGCGATCAATCATTCCTACCATTGCAGCGTATCGGCGGGCGGGCTCGGGCCAATCTTTGTCTTTGTAATCGGCCCATGCGGGATCGCTGTCGGGGATGTTAAATATTCCGTGTGGCGGAGTGATGGGAAGATAACAGAAAAACGGGTTGTCTTTATTGGCGCGAATGAATTTCAGCGATTCCTCAAAAATAACATAATGCGAATATTGCGTGCCGGTGCTGCCACCTTTGTTTCCGGGCAAGAGCACCTCTTTGCTGTTTCGGATAATGTAAGGGGGATAGTAACTGTGTGCGTGGACTTGGTCGTAGTACCCGAGAAACACATCAAAGCCATGTTGCTCCGGAACCCCAGTGGAGCCGCGTCCGCCGCAACCCCATTTGCCAAAACCGCCCGTGGCATAGCCGCCCGCTTTGAGAAGGCTGGCGATGGTTTGCTCCTCTGCTCGCATCGGCGTGCCACCGCCATTTACCCGGACAGAAGTGTGGCCACTGTGTTTGCCGGTCATCAATACGCACCGCGTGGGCGCGCACACGGAGGAGCCGGCAAGGGCCTGAGTGAACCACACCCCTTCCGCTGCAAGGCGGTCAATGCGTGGGGTCTTGATTGTTTTGCTCCCCATAAACGACGGCTCGTAGTAGCCGAGCTCGTCACACATAAGATAAACGATGTTGGGCTTGGGGGCCGCGTGAAGGGAGGGCAGCAATAACAGTGCGAAAATGGGGGCAAAGCGCATGGGCGTTTTTGGCACAGTGCGCTGCGCTTGGCAAGGAAGGTTAATCGTCCTTTGGAACCGGTTTGAAATCGGTTGATTCGCTTGAGAAACTGATGATATGTGGTGTCCACAACACCCGGCCTTCGATGCGAGAAGTTACGCGGTGATCGGCCCAGATTTCGGGGGTGAGGCGTTTTTGATAGGCGGTGAGTTTAAAAGAGTTCACCGTGGCTGCCAAACCGCCGATGATGTACAAAGGATTCGCCAGCACCACTTCGGCCTTAGCCATTTGGAACTCTTCTTGGTCGATCCAAATTTTAATGAGCACGTGCTTCAGCACTTCATTTGCCATTGTTTCTTTAAAGGGTTTTTCGGGGTCATGCAAAAACTGCAAAATATACGCGGGACGGTCATTGACCGTTTCAGTGCCAATTAAGTGGGGGATGAATTTGTCCCGGTGTTTTTCGATGTTGCGCACCATTAGATTGGCATCGCCTTGCTGGTCCGGATCGTTCGCCGAATCGCCTTTCCCCATAATTTTAATTTGATGTTTATGGATTTCCTTGCGCTCTTTCTCGACCTGTTCCGGGGTGGGCTTCTTCCCGTCATACAAAAGCAGCACGGGATCCCGATGATCTGAATACGAAAGGAAAGTCCGCGTCTTGTGGCGTTTCTTTTTGCCGTCCAGCTCATCAATCACGATGTTGCGTTGGAAAGAGTATACGATGCCCGCTTCAGTTTTGAGTTTCCGATGCTTCTCCGCTTCGAGTGCCTTGTTGGAAATTTCTTTTGCGGTGAGCGGGCGGGATGGCTGCGCGTCGGTAACGGCCGTAGGCATCGGGACAACGGCGTTGCCACCAAACGAAATGCATCCGGTGAGAGCGGCCAGGGCGAACGCCAGTAATACGTTTGCTCCAGTGTGTGCCCATGAAAATTTTGTGATTTTCATCGAAGCCCAGCCTATGGATTTTTCGATGAAATTGCAAAGCAGGATTCAGGGTTCTAAATATTTCAGGCCGTTTTTGAGTGGCTAAATGAGGGGGGCTCGTTACGGTGGCGGCGTGAAAATCACGAATTTGAAACAAAAATTAACAACCCTTGCGCTGGGTTCGGCTCTGCTTTTAGGCACGGGATGTTCCTCTTTGCAATCGCGAACCGTGCTCCATCAGGACGGCCCGTATCCCGGTGTGCGAAGTCTCAGTCAGAATTATCCGCATTCTGATTGGGGCGCAGCGCGTTATCCTGCAATGCTCATTGACCTGCCGTTTTCGGCGGTGTTCGATACACTGGCGTTGCCGGTGGATTCGCTGGATTAGCGGCAAGTTATCCCCAAGCACGGGAAAGCCCGTGAATAACCAATAAGCGGCATCGATTTTGCTTTGTGTTTGGGGATGAAAGAAAATGCCATCATCGAAGAATCAGCTCGCAAGGCCGGATTCCAGCGCCACCCCAAGCATCGCCACCAGCTTGGCTCCGATGGCCAGCCGGATGCGGTGATTGAGCAGTTCTATGACTGGCTCGATCGCCACGGCCACCGCGCTGCAAATGCGCCCGGTTTAGCCATCCGTGATTAGTGTGATTAGCGTGGTTGTGGAGCGGGAATGCTCTTGGGCAACGGAAGCACTCCGGGAAGTTTAATGCCGCCTCGCACACCGATTGAGGGGGCGTTGGTTTGCGGGAGCGGTACAGGGGACAGGGGAGAGGTGCCCGGCGTCACCGGGATGGGAATGATCACTTTCGGCACCAACACAGCGGGGGTCGCTTTAATGACAGGCTCCGTTGGCTTGTCTTCAAACTTTAAAATGAACCGGCGTTTTTTCTCCTTCACCGGCCGGGCATTGTTTGAATACCGTTTAGTAAACGATTTGATCTGTGCGGCGGAAAACTGGATGGGTTCGGCCATCACCGTCCAAAGAACATTTTCGGAACAGGGCGGAGTGGTTAGCGATCCGTTGTAGCGATAGTAGGAGCGCTTGCCTTTGGGGGGTAACAGGCTCATCGGGCCGTCAAGGCGGAAGCGGATGCCCCCGTCATTGGGTTTCACCTCGTCCAGATCCGACCAGAGGTCTTTGATAAAGGCATGGGCATCAGGTCCCGGCTCGATCATCACCCCAATCACGGCCAATTGAACTTGCGGCGCTTTTGGTTTGTCGGGTGTTTCTGCGGGGATCGCCGGGGCAGGATGCACAGGATCGCAGGAATCATCCTGCGCCTCATAGTCACTCTGCGCCACGAGTTGATGGACCAAATGCACTTCCATTTTGGCGGCGTCTCCATTGATTTCATGTTCACTCATGGCGTGGAAATGAAATTGTAACAGCTGATATTTTTGGCCATCGATGACGATGTAATTTTTGTCATTCTTGATGTCCACCTGAATCGTGTGGCCATTGTCCTTCATTAAATGCAAGCCACCGCTGTAATGAAATTCAATAGGTTTCAGCGTGGGGAGCGTGAGTGTTTGCTCCGGAATAATGTTGATGGGCGATTGACGGATGCCGGCCTTGGCGATGGCCCAATCGGATTTCATTTTGTACCACTCGAGGGGACCGGTTTTGCCCTCGTAGGACCAATGTGGATTTTCGGCGTGGTTTGCATCCGCATTGGGCGTGATCGCGTGAGGCTCAGCTGTTTTGGGGGTCGCTATTTGAGGTGTTGTGGTTTGATGACCGTGCGATTCGTTGGCGTGGACGTTATCCGGATGATTGGGCTGTACTGCGGGAACTTCAATGGTGGTGGTGGTGATTTTTGTGAGTTCAGCGGGGTTTATTTCATTCGGTGCTGCGGGAACGGTTCCGTGTGGTTCAGAAACAGTTGTGGGCGCGTTTTGATGATCGGCCCCATGAATGTCGTCAGGATCCGCGGTGGGATCCGCGGTGGGATCCGCGGTGGGATCCGCGGTGGGAT
>JACNJL010000030.1 GCA_014382585.1 Limisphaerales bacterium
TCTTCCTCAGCATCCTGCATAGCATGGGCATCGAGGAAGAACGCTTCGCCGACAGCGCCAAGACCGGCGCCCGCGAAGTGTTTACCAAGGCGTAGGCTTCCATCGTAAACGGGGCAAGGTGGACCTTGTCCCTCCCTTGCCCAAACGGCGTCCCCGCGCCTTGCTAGTCGCGCACTTGCGTGTTAACTCAGGGCATGCCGATTCGTTTGTTATTTTTCTTGTGCGCTTCAGTGTTCGCTTTGGCAGCGAAAGAGGCGCCGAATGTCATTTATATCCTGGCCGATGATCTTGGCTATGGCGATCTCTCGCACGCGGGAGGCAAGGCGGCTACACCGCATTGTGACCGATTGGCGCGCGAGGGAATGCGCTTCACCGACGCACACACCACGTCGTCCGTCTGCACGCCCACGCGCTATGGGATTCTAACCGGGCGCTACAACTGGCGCAGCACGCTGAAGAAGAGTGTGCTTTGGGGCATGTCCGAGCCGCTCATCGAAAAGAAACGCCTGACCGTGCCCGGCTTCCTGCGGCAGCACGGCTATCACACGGCGGTGGTCGGCAAATGGCACCTCGGGCTCGGCTGGCAGATGTTGCCCAATGGCGAAAAACGCAAACCCAAAACCGGCGCGCCCAAGGGCGACGGTTGGCAGATTGATTACGACAAAAAAGTCACCGGCGGCCCGTTGGCGATTGGGTTTGATGAATCCTACATCATCCCCGCGTCGCTCGATATGTTTCCGTATCTGTATTTGAAAAACGACAAACCCACTGCCTGGGCCAACACCACCAAAGCCTTCCATCGGCCCGGTCCGGCAGCGGAGGATTTTGAAGCGGTCAATTGTCTCATCGATTTCGCGCGCGAAAGCCGCGCGTACATTGCCTCGCGCGCCGAGAGCAAGAAGCCCTTCTTCCTGTACGTGCCGCTCACCAGCCCGCACACGCCGATTGTGCCGTCCAAAAAATGGCAGGGCAAATCGGGCCTCGGCATCTACGGCGATTTCCTGATGGAAACCGATTGGGTCGTCGGCGAAGTGTTGGCCGAGTTGGATCAACAAAATCTCGCCGACAACACCCTTGTGATTTTCACGGCAGACAACGGCTGCTCGCCTCAGGCCAACATTCCCGATCTCATCGCCAAGGGGCACAAACCCAACGCCGACTGGCGCGGGCACAAGGCCGATATCTATGAGGGCGGCCATCGCGTGCCCTTCCTCGTCCGCTGGCCCGGCAAGGTGAAAGCCGGCAGCGCCTCCAGCGAAACCATCTGCACCACTGACCTCTACGCCACCCTCGCCGACATTCTCGGCCAACGCGATGCCGTTCCCGCCCGGGCCGCCGAGGATTCCTTTTCCATGCTCACGACGCTGCGGGGCCAAGCCAATCGCCAACCGCTCCGGCCTTTCACCATTCATCATTCCATCAACGGCTCCTTCGCCATCCGCCGCGGCCCGTGGAAACTCATCCTTTGCCCCGGCTCCGGCGGTTGGAGTGCTCCGCGCCCCGCGCAGGCGTTGAAGAACAAGGAATTGCCGTCCGTGCAGCTCTTTAATTTGGCCAACGATCCCGGTGAGCAAACCAATCTGAGCGCCAAGGAACCGAAGCGTGTTCAGGAACTCGTCGCCCAACTCGCCACCGCCATCCGTAATGGCCGCACCAACCCCGGCCCCACCCAATCGAACGAAGGTTGGCCGGCGACTTTTCATCAAAGTGTGACCGATCAATTCCCGGCTTTGGCCGCGCCGAAGAAATAGTGGCCGGATGCCGAACGGTCGGTACGGAACCTCGACGATCACATTATCAATGTCATGAAGCGATTCCTCCTTCTTTTCTGCGCTCTCAGCACTTCCGTGCTTCACGCGGAAGCCGCCGACAAGCCGAACATTCTCTTCATTGCCATCGATGATTTGAATGACTGGGTCGGTTGTCTCGGCGGTCATCCGCAGGCGAAGACGCCCAATCTCGATCGGCTGGCCGCGTCGGGAGTCCTCTTCACCAACGCCCATTGCCCGGCGCCGGCGTGTAACCCTTCGCGCACGGCGATTTTCACAGGCCGTTCCCCGCACCGCTCCGGCCTATACGCCAACAACCAAAGCATGCGCGAAATTCTGCCCAAAGCCGAGCTGCTGCCCAAGACCTTCTCCCGCGCCGGGTACTGGGCCGGTGGTTCCGGAAAGATGCTGCACTACTTCATCGACGCCCCATCGTGGGATGAGTACTTCCCGAAAAAGGAAACGGAGAATCCTTTTCCCCGCACGCTTTATCCCGAGAAACGACCGGTAAGCATTCCGCGCGAGCCGTGGCAATATGTCGAAACCGACTGGGCGCCGTTGGATGCCACCGACGAGGAATACGGCGGCGACCATCTCGTCGCGCAATGGGTCGGCCAACAGCTCGCCAAGAAACACGATCGGCCCTTCTTTCTCGCCTGCGGCATTTACCGCCCGCACGAGCCGTGGTTTGTGCCCAAGAAATATTTCGAGCCTTTCCCGCTGGAGTCCATTCAACTGCCGCCCGGCTACAAGGCCGACGATCTCGACGATCTGCCGCCCGAAGGCAAACGCCGCGGTCCCAACCGTTACTTCGCCCATATCCGCAAGCACGCGCAATGGAAGCCCGCCGTGCAAGGCTACCTCGCCTCCATTTACTTTGCTGACACCATGCTCGGCCATGTGCTTGATGCCCTAGAGAAAGGGCCCAATGCGGGCAACACTATCGTCGCGCTCTGGTCCGATCACGGCTGGCATCTTGGCGAGAAACAGCATTGGCAAAAATTCACCGCCTGGCGTGTGTGCACGCGCGTGCCGTTTATCCTACGCGTGCCCAAGGGGGTACCCGGCATGCCGACGGGCACTCGTCCTGGCGTCAGCGCCAAACCCGTCAGCCTACTTAGCCTCGCGCCTACGCTCACCCAACTCGCCGGTCTGCCGGCGCACCCGCATCACCATGGCCCGAGTCTGTTGCCGCTGCTGAAAAACTCCAACGCCGATTGGCCGCACGTCGCCCTCACGCATTTGGCCCAGCCCGGCAGTTTCGGCCTCAGTGCCGAACGCTTCCGCTACATCCGCTACGCTGCCGGCGAAGAGGAACTCTACGACATCCGCACTGATCCTTTTGAGTGGCGCAACCTCGCCAAGAACGAGCAACACGCCGCGACCCTGCGCCGCCTCCGCGCACTGGCTCCGAAGAAATTCGCCCCCGCCGCTCAACCTTCGCTGGACGCCATGCCCTCCCTGAAATGGATGCCCATCAAGGCCGAGGCCACCGTGCCCGCCTCCAAGCCGGTCGGTGGCGGCTTCGACGTCATCTTCGTCAATCGCCGCCCGCAACCCGTGCAACTGTTTTGGATGACCCCCAAAGGCGACCGACGCCACTACGCCACCATCGAGCCCGGTAAAACCAAGCGCCAACGAACCCGCCCCGGCGCCGTTTGGCAAATCGCCGATGGCACCCAAGCCGCCCGTCCGCTGGGCTACTTCCGGGTGGACGACCGCGCGGCCAAGGCCGTGGTGCCGCGTTAACCGAATACCGCGTTGACGGTATTCATGAATTGGCCGAGGCTGTTTTCCATCAAATCCAAATCATGAACCGCCTCCTCTTTCTCTGCGCACTCTGTATCTCTGTGGTGCCGCTGTCCGCGGCCTCCTCCGCGCGGCAGGCCATTGAGCGCGCGATCCCGTTTATTGAGGAGCAGGGCGTCGAATGGATCGAGAAACGCAACTGTGTTTCCTGTCACCGCATCAACACCATGGTTTGGAGCCTGAATCTGGCGCGTGAAAAAGGCTTTGTCGTGAGCGAGGAATTGGATGAATGGATCGACTGGTCGATCACCGCTTCATTCAGCAAAAACGATAAGGGCAAGATCGTCGGTCAGCTGAACAAGGAAGGCGTGGCGCAGCTGTTGCTCGGCCTGCCGCAATTGCCCAAAGCCAAACGCGCGAAGCTCGCCGCGTTGCTGCCGCATGCCCAGCGCGAGGACGGCACTTGGAAACCCGGCGGCCAATTGCCCGGCCAGAAACGGCCGGCAGCCGAGACCAGCGTCGTCACGGCCCAATGGCTTGCGCTGGCTTTGGCCGACGGCCCCGTTGCTGTCCGCGCCCGGAAAGCCGCAGGGAGTAGTCCGGCCGGTCAAAGCACCGAGTATTACGCCCTCAAACTGTTATTGGCCGAGACCTTCAAGACTCGGGCTGGCGCGCAGCAGGCGCTGCTTCAGCATCAACGCGCCGATGGCGGTTGGGGTTGGTTGACGCAGGATCCCAGTGACGCCCTCGGCACCGGCCTCGCGCTCTACGCCTTGCAACGCGCCGGTCTGTCGCCCGAGGCCAAGGCCGCAGTTCGGGCCCGCGCGTTTCTACTTCGGACCCAGTCCAAAGACGGCTCCTGGCCCGTGCGCGGCACCAAGGCGAACAAGAAAAAATCCGTCGAAGAAACGGCCACCTACTGGGGCACCACCTGGGCCGTCATCGCCCTGGCCACCGGCCTGCCAGCCAAAGGCGAGTAGGGGTTCAGGGGTCGCCTAAACTTGAGTTGTACCCGTATCTGGCATAGGCTTTCGGTTCTGAATTCATGATGGATTGGCGCATTATTGGGGTGATTTGGCTGGCGGGACTGGGAGGTCTGGCGGCGGCTCCATTGGATTTCGCACGGGACATTCGGCCGGTGTTGTCCGATGCGTGTTACAACTGCCACGGGCCCGATGCCAAGGCGCGCAAGGCGAAGCTGCGGTTGGATGACCGCGCGGCTGCGCTGGAGTCAGGCGTGTTCGATGAGGGCGAAATGCTCAAGCGACTGACGAGCACCGATCCGGATTTGCAAATGCCGCCGCCGGATTTCAACCGCGTATTGCGCCCGGCCGATCGCGCCAAACTGGTGCAGTGGCTGAAGGCCGGGGCCGATTGGCCGGAGGACGACCGGCATTGGGCGTTTGTGCCGCCGAAGCGGCCGACGGTGCCGAAGGCGGAAAACCCTGCGTGGGGACACAACCCAATCGATGCCTTTGTGTTGGCGCGACTGGAGGCAGCCCAACGGCAGCCCTCGCCGCCCGCGGATAAGGCGACGCTGCTGCGCCGGGTGAGCTTCGACCTGACCGGGTTGCCGCCGACGATTACGGAGTTGGACGCGTTTCTGAAAGACAACTCGCCGCAGGCTTATGAAAAAGCCGTGGACGGGCTGCTGGCTTCGGCGCGCTATGGCGAGCACATGGCGCTGGGCTGGATGGAGGCTTCGCGGTATGCCGATACCGACGGCTACCAAAATGATCGCCTGCGCTACATGTGGGTCTGGCGCGATTGGTTGATCAAGGCGCTCAACGACAATGTGCCGTTTGATCGGTTTGTGACGGAGCAGATGGCGGGTGACCTGTTGCCGGACCGAAATTTTTTCACGCAAGTGGCCACGGGCTTTAATCGCAACCATCGCATCAACTCCGAGGGCGGCTCGATTCCGGACGAGTGGATTGTGGAATACGTGGCCGATCGCGTGGAGACAATGGGCACGATGTTCCTCGGCCTCACGCTCACCTGCTCGCGCTGCCACGATCATAAATACGATCCGATTGCGCAGAAGGATTTTTACCGGCTGTTCGCATTCTTCAATAACATCGACGAAGCCGGGCTTGGACCGAACAACGGCAATAGCCCGCCGTTCATCAAGGTCCCCAAGAGCTGGCCGGATTTGACGGAGGCCGAGGCGAAATTCGTCACGCCCGATCCGGTGAAAATCAAGGTGGTGCAAACCTCCGTGCCGCGGCCGCAACCCGGCGCGCCGGATACCGTGATGGTCCTGCACGAACGGGACCAGCCGCGCCTGACGTATTTGTTGAACCGCGGCATGTACGATCAACCGGACAAGACCGAGAAACTCCAGCCCGCCACGCCGCCCGTGCTCGGCGCGTGGAACGCCAAGTGGCCGCGCACGCGCCTCGGCCTGGCGCAATGGCTGATGGATCCGACGCACCCGCTCACCGCGCGCGTCACCGTCAACCGTATGTGGCAGCATTACTTTGGCCTCGGCTTGGTGAAGACCAGTGAAAATTTCGGTGTGCAAGGCGAGCACCCGAGTCATCCCGAATTGCTCGATTGGTTGGCCACCGAGTTCATTCGCCGGCGATGGGACGTGAAAGCAATGCACAAACTCATCGTCACCAGCGCGACTTATCGGCAAGCCAGCGCTGTTCCCGATGCGCGCGATCCGGAAAACCGTCTGCTCGCCCGCGGCCCGCGCAAGCGCCTCACGCCGTACGCCATTCGGGATGCCGCGCTCTTCACGAGCGGTTTGTTGAATGGCCAAATCGGCGGCCCCTCGGTGAAGCCCTACATGCCGCCGGGCATTTGGCGCAGTATCTCCAACGCCAGCTACAAACAGGACAAAGGCGACAAGCTGTATCGGCGCGGGATGTACACCTACTGGCGTCGCACCGTGCCGCCGCCTACGATGATGGCCTTCAACGCCGCCGCGCGCGAGGTGTGCATCGTGCGCACGGACCTCACGACCACGCCGTTGCAGGCGTTGACCTTGATGAACAATAAAACGTTCGTGGAAGCCGCGCGGTTTCTGGCTGAGCGGATGTTGCAGCAGGACGCCACGCCGCAGGAGCGCATCGCGTGGGCCTTCCGCGCGGTGGTCAGTCGGCCGCCCACGGCGGGCGAGTTGAAATTGCTCGAGGCGGATCTGGCGTTCTACGAAAAGGATTTTGCCGCGCAACCGGCTGAGGCTACCAAGCTGTTAAAGGTCGGCGAAAAACCCGCCGACGCCAAACTGCCGCCCGCCCAACTCGCCGCCTACGCGCTGGTAGCCAACACCATTCTTAACCTCGACGAAGCGATCACGCAGAATTGAAACGATGAATAATCATAATTCTTTGTGCCCGCCAACGGACTCGCAGGCTCGTCCCTCCATGTACGTGCATGTTCTGGAGGGACGAGCCTGCGAGTCCGGTATAGATTATTCCATTTTCGAACCACTCCCCATTCACTGCTCACTTCCCCTCCTCACATGAACCTGTTGAACGAAATCCTGACGCAACAAACTCGCCGCACCTTTCTGGAGCGCGGCACGCTGGGGCTGGGTGCGATGGCGTTGGGATCGCTGCTCAACGCGCGCAACGTGGCCACCGAACATCGCAACCGCATTGGAGGCCTGCAGGATCTGCCGCATTTCGCGCCCAAGGTGAAGCGCGTGATTTATCTCTTTCAGTCCGGGGGGCCGGCTCAGATGGATCTCTTCGATTACAAACCGCACCTCGCCGCGCGACATGGTGAGGAAGTGCCCGAGTCCATTTACCCCGCCGAACGCAAGACCACGATGACGGCTGGGCAGAAATCGTTTCCCTGCGCGCCGAGCACCTTGAACTTTGCGCGGCATGGCCAGTCCGGCACGTGGGTGAGTGAGCCGCAACAGCACGTGGCCAAGCTCGCCGATGACCTGTGCGTGATTAAGAGCATGCACACCGAGGCGATCAATCACGATCCCGCCGCGACCTTGTTCCAGACCGGCTCCGTCATCCCCGGCCGCCCCAGCTTGGGCGCGTGGGTGAGCTACGGGCTCGGCAGCGAGAACGCCAATCTGCCGGCGTTTGTGGCCATGACCTCCAACGGCCGCGCCAAGGCTGGGCAACCGCTGTACGATCGCCTGTGGAGTGCGGGCTTCTTGCCCGGCCGTTTTCAGGGCGTGAAATTCCGCGGGCAGGGCGATCCGATTTTGGACCTATACAACCCCGCCGGCGTCACGCGCACCCAGCGTCGCCGGATGCTCGATGCGTTGAACCAGCTCAACCGCGAACAAGCCGGCCGCTTCAACGATCCCGCGATCGCCACCCGTATTGCGCAGTACGAACTCGCCTACCGCATGCAGATGAGTGTGCCTGAGCTGATCGACCTGAAAAGCGAGCCGCAACACATCCGCGAAATGTACGGTCCCGATGTCGCCACCCCCGGCCGCTACGCCTACAACTGTCTGCTCGCCCGCCGCTTGGCCGAGCGGGGGGTGCGGTTCATTCAGCTCTATCACCGCGGCTGGGACGCCCACGGCAACACGCCCAAACAGGTCGGCGTGCAATGTGGCGACACCGATCAGCCCACCGCCGCACTCCTGCGCGATCTCAAGCAACGCGGCATGCTCGACGACACCCTCGTCGTTTGGGGCGGAGAATTTGGCCGCACCATTTACTGCCAGGGCAAGCTCACCAAGACCACCTACGGCCGCGACCATCATCCCAACTGCTTCACCTATTGGCTCGCCGGCGGCGGCGTGCGCGGCGGCATCACCTATGGCGAGACCGACGACTACAGCGTCAACGTCGCCGAGAACCCCGTCCACGTCCACGACCTGCAGGCCACCATCCTCCATCAACTCGGCATCGACCACGAACGCCTCACCTACCGCCACCAAGGCCGCCACTTCCGCCTCACCGATGTGTTCGGAAAAGTGGTGAAGGATATTTTGAGTTAAATAAAAACCATGAAATCATTCATCCATTTACTCCTCATCACACTCGCGCTGTCTCTGACATCCACGGCGGATGACTACGCCGTGGTGGTATCCAAGGCTACGTATGCGAACAAGGACTGGCAATCGGTCGTCACCGCGTTGGTGAAAAAGCACGAGGCAAAGGTCATCGAGCACGATGGCGATGTTGCCGGCGCGCTCGGTAAACTGCGCGGGCAATTCCCGCGCTACACCTGTTTTGTGGCCACGCCCAAGGAAGCGACCGGCACGTTTGTGGCACAGGTCCATCAGCTCACGCGCAAGCTCGATGATGATCCCTACACAGACACGATGTGGGGGATCCTGACCGGCTACAATGCCGCCAACGCGCTGGCCATTGCCCAGCACGCCCAGCCGCTCACCGTGCGCAAGGTGGCGTCGGGCACGGAGATCGCGCTGGAATGTGTGACCGAAGGTTTGTGGTACGACGAGCTGGTGAAGAATAAATTTGTGCGCAAAAAACCCGGTGGACCGGCGGAGGAATTGCGCGGGCCCGATGACACCACCGAGGCGTTCACCAAAGTGTTGGCGGATTATGAGCCGGATTTATTTATCACGTCCGGGCACGCGACTGAGGGCGGTTGGCAGATTGGGTTTCGGTACCGGAACGGGTTCCTGAAATCCAAGGCGGGCCAGATGTTTGGCGAGAACACCCGACGCGAGCGGTTTGAGATCAAGTCCACCAATCCCAAAGTCTATTTGCCGATTGGCAACTGCCTGATGGGCAACATCAACGGGCCGGATGCGATGGCGTTGGCGTGGATGAATGACGTGAGCGTGATGCAAATGATCGGCTACACCAAGCCCACATGGTTCGGCTACCAAGGCTGGGGCGTGCTGGATTATTACGTGGAACAACCGGGGCGCTACACGTTGACCGAGGCGTTTTTCGCCAACCACCACGCGCTGATCCATCGCCTGCGCGATTCAGCCACCCCGCGCGGCGACCTGCGCGGTCTGGCGTTCGACCGCGACGTGGTGGCCTACTACGGCGATCCCAAATGGTCCGCCAAGCTCGCCCCGGGCAAACTCGCCTACGGCCAGAAACTCAAGCGGCAGGGCAACACCTACACGCTCACCATCACACCGAAGCAGGGCGATGCAAGCTTTGCCACCGTGAACAACAATGGCTCCCAACGAGGCGGTCGGCCGATCGTGGCCTTTCTGCCGCACCGCGTCAGTCAGGTGCAATTGCTCGAAGGCGGCGATCTCAGTCCGGTGATTGCAGATGATTTCATTCTCGTCCCGCGCCCGAAACAGGACGCCGGCAAGCGCAGCTTGCAGGTGAAATTCACAGCGAAACCAGTCAAATAACCGGCCGCCCTTGACGATTTATGGAATTGGTGGGATATTCCCACCATGAAGGTGATCGTGGATCAGAAACGGCGGGTGGTACTGCCCAAGCCGGCGGTGGCGGGCGATGCCTTTGAGTGTGTGTCGAGCGGGGGGCATATTCTTCTGCGCAAGCTCGAACCAGTGGCCAAGGCCAAGCCGCCGGTGGCGAAGCGGGCATTGAAGCGCACTGCTCTGCGCGGCATCGACTTGGACGAGCCGGCCTTCGCGCCATTGGATGATGAAGGCGCTGCTTGATACGGGCGTGTGGTTGCGGCGTTATCACGGCTTGCCGATGCGGCCGGCGTTGCGGCGGTTCTTGGATCAGGAAATCACGGAGTTCCATCTTTGCCCGTTGAGCGTGGCGGAAATCACTTTCAAGTGGCGGCGTGGGCGACTGAAAGGTGTGCCCAATCCGAAACAATGGGTGCCACACGCGCTGGAGAATTTTGTGCTGGAGAATCCCTCCGCCGCCGCCGCGCAACAGGCGGGGCAATGGGACTGGGATCATGGAGACCTCGTCGACCGCGTGCTGGCGGCCATCGCGAATGAGCAGAATTTGCTGCTCGTGCACACGGACACCGTCCTCAAAAAACTCGATGGGTTTCCCCAGAAATATTTTCCGAATGTTTCGGATTCCAAATGACCGGTGTTTGATAGTGGCTATGGCATCGTTTTGGTTGCCTGCCGATTTCCCACAAATTTTCGGCCATCACCGAAACGATGCCTACTATAAAATTTCTCCAAAATTACAGTATGCAGTTACTCGGAGGGGTGTTAGTTTTCGGCGATGAAGATCGCATTTCTTTCGATATTAATGACCAGCCTGTTTCTTGTCAGTTGTGGCAAGGGAGATGACCACGGGCACGATCACGCGTATGAAGAAGAAGGCGAAGAAGGCGGCGATTCAGGTGAATCCCATTCAACGCGGCCCAGCCGGCCAGCTTCGAAATTGAAGGTAGTGCAGGCTGCCGAGGCAGGAAAATCGCCGCTGAATTTTGCCTTGTTTTTGCTTCAGGAGAAAAAAGGCAAGCGCGGTTACGGGGGAGCGGTAACGCAGCTGACGGTTGCTTTGGTGGAATCGGGAGATTTGGAATCTGCAACGGAGGTGGCTTTGCTTTCTCCATCCGGACAAGGGTCGATGGGATTAGTCTATTTGGCTAAGAAGGCATCGGAGGCGGGTGATGCGACGCTGGCCTTGAAGGTTGCGCAATGGATTGAGCCTGCGGGGGATCGCGCCGTGGCCCTTTGCCAGGTAGCAAAGGCTCAGACCAAGGAGGGCAATTCAGCCGCGGCCATGGCCACGCTTCAAAAGGCCAGAGGATTGGCTCGCAACATTCCACAAAATGAAACAGCCAATGTCTTGATTGAAATTGCCTCCGCCCTGTTGGCGGCGGGTCAGAAGCAGCAGGCGGTGACGACTGGCGCTCAAGCCTTAAAGTCGATTCGGGCTGACAAGAATGGATTTAGAAATGCCAGCCGTTACAAACGCCTCGCCCGGGTATTGGTTGGGGCCGGGGAAATCCAAAAGGCCAAGGAATTGATCCAACCAGGCAAGGATATGTTTACGAGGACATTGAACGCCTCCGCGCGCACGGATATCGCCGTGATTATGGCCGAGGAAGGCGAGGTGGCGTTCGCCTTGGAATGGGTCAAGCGATTCCCCGGCCGGAGCGACCAAAAGAAGGCTGAAGCTTATGGCAAAATTGCCGAGGGTTTGGCTGAAAAAGGAAAATTCGAGGAGGCCTTGGAGGTGTTGAAAAACGACAAGTCCATGTTTTCTTCAAAGTCACAGGCTATGGGAGACATTGCTGTGGAAATGGCCCGGGCAGGAAAAATCGACGAGGCCCTTGCGTTGGTGCCTCAAATGCGCGGCGGTATGGCAAAGGAACCGGCCTTGCGGGCCATTGCCTCGGCGCAAGTGAAGGCCGGCCAAATGGAAGCAGCACTGGCAACGCTGAAGCAGGCGGATGAAGCGGCCGACAAGGTGGCGGATATGTTTCGCCCCAAGCGGGATGTGTTGATTGCAAGTGCGTTCGGATATGCGGAAGCAGGTGATAATGAAATGGCGGCCGCAAAATTAAAGGAGGCCGCAGCGGAAGCGATGAATATCAACGAAAAGCATATTCCGAACTTCATGGTAAAAGATCAATTCTTGGCGAGTCGATTGCGGGAAGTGAGGAAGGCGATGAACCAGATCGGCGACGAAACAGGGGCGGCGGCACTCTTGAAACAGGAATTAGGGTTGGCAGAAGGGATTAAGGATCCCCTCAGACAAGCACTGGCCCTTTCTGCAACAGCAGATTCCCTCGCAAATCTGGGGGAATACCAGCAGTCGTGGGAAACGATTCAGAAGATCACCAATGATGCCCAACGAAAAGATGAAACGAAGACCCGGGCCAAGTGGTTCGCTTACACGAGTGAGAAATATTATGGGCACTATGGAACCATGGACCGTGGAGTTGGTATCTCGCGTCTGAAAAAATCCTTCACCCCCGAGGAGCAGGCCTTCGCCAAGCAATTGGTGGAAGCGATGGAGGGGGAGTAAAGCTCTATGAAAGAACACATGATTGGGCTGTTACTGACCTTGGCCTTCGCCAGCTGTAGCAACCATGAATCCGCGGTCGAAATAGACGGACCCATCGGGGAGGTAGTGAAACGGCAGATTGGCGATGGCGGATTCACGAAGGAAAATCTTGCCAAAGTGGAGGGCCTGACGCTGGGCCGGACTATTTTGGGAAAGGACGTGTATGATCTGTCGCCTTTGGAATCGTTGCCTAATCTCTGGATGCTCAGCTTGAGCCGTCAGCAAAAGATTGATGACTTCGCGCCGTTGGCGAAATTGAGCAAGCTGGAACAACTAGACCTCTCTGGATGCGGCATCAGCGACCTGAAGCCGTTGGCCGAATTGGAAAACCTGACCCAGCTGCGGCTTTCGCAAAACAACATCGCAAACCTCTCCCCGTTGGCCGGTTTAACGAAGCTGAATCACCTGACGTTGACGGACAACAAACTCACCGATGAGCAGTTGAAACACTTGAGCAAGCTGGACAATCTCAAGTTTCTCAGCATCGGCAATAACCCCTACGGCGCAAACACCAATCGAATTACCCGCTTGGAGCCGTTACTGGGCTTGAAGAAGCTCGATGAAGTGATCCTGATGAACATCGAGGGATTGCCCGATGAGGAAGTCGACAAGTTGCGCAAAGCTCTGCCCGGTTGCACGATCCGCCGGTAGTCAGCCTTCAAGATTCCCACGCCGGAAACGGTATGATAGCTTGGCGTAAATGAAGCGCGTACTCCTTTTATTACTGCTAACCATTGGCGTGTCGGCTGCTGAACGGCCGAACATTCTGTTTTTGTTTTCGGATGATCACGCGGTGAAGGCGATCTCGGCTTATGGTGGGCCGTTGGCGAAGGTGGCGCCGACGCCGCATATTGACCGGTTGGCGAAGGAGGGGGCGGTGTTCCTGAATTCGTTCTGTGCCAACTCGATCTGTGGGCCGTCACGGGCGACAATTTTGACGGGCAAACACAGTCATAAGAATGGGTTCATGCGGAATGGAAATAAGTTTAACGCAGATCAGTGGACAGTGGCGAAGGCGCTGCAGACGGGCGGCTATCACACGGCGGTGATCGGTAAGTGGCACCTGAACACCACGCCGCAGGGGTTTGATCACTGGGAGGTATTTCCGGGACAGGGGAGTTACTACAATCCGGTGTTCATCCAGCAGGATAATTCGCGCCAACGCTTCGAGGGTTACGCGACGGATCTGACGACGGACAAGGCGATCGCGTGGCTGGAGAGCCGCAAGGTGGCCGGTCGGCAGAAACCGTTTTTCCTGATGTGCCAGCACAAGGCACCGCACCGTACCTTTGCGCCGGCGCTGCGTCACTTGGGGGCGTTTGATGACGTGGTGATCCCGGAGCCGGAGACGTTGTTTGATTCATACAAGAATCGTAGCGCCACGCTGGCCGGAAACGAGATGGAGATCGATCGGCACTTCGACTGGGCGTACGACGCCAAGGTGCGTAAGGATGAGCGCGGCGAGGTGAAGCTGCCCAAGCCTGACCGCTACGGCACGCCGGAGTATAACCGCATGACGCTCGCGCAAAAGGCCAAGTGGGATGCGCACTTCGGCCCGCGCAATCAGGCGTTCCTCAAAGAATTTGCCGGCGGCAAAATGAGCCACAAAGATTTGGTGCGCTGGAAATATCGCCGTTACATGCGCAACTACCTCGGTACGGTGAAGGCCGTGGACGAGAGCGTGGGGCGCATGCTCAAGTATCTGGACGACAATGATTTGGCGAAAAACACGATCGTCATTTACTCGTCCGATCAGGGCTTCTTTCTGGGCGAGCACGGTTGGTACGACAAGCGTTGGATGTTTGAGGAATCCTTTCGCATGCCTTTCCTCGCGCGTTGGCCCGGCGTGATTGCGCCCGGTGCCAAGCCGGAGCAGTTGATTCAAAATATCGATTACGCGCCGACCTTTCTGGAGATCGCCGGTCTCAAGATTCCCGCCGAAGTTCAGGGCCGTTCGCTGGTGCCGCTCTTCAAAGGCAAGGCCGAGAGCTGGCGCGACTCGCTCTATTATTCCTACTATGAATTCGGCGAGCACCGCGTGCCGCAACACTTCGGCGTGCGCACGGCGCGGCACAAGCTGATGTATTTTCCGCGCAGCGATGAGTGGAATCTGTTTGATTTAAAAACGGATCCGAACGAAATGCGCAGTGTCTATACCGATCCGGCCTACGCCAAAACCCGCGCGGCGTTGACGAAGGAATTTAATCGCCTGCGCCAGCAATTCGAGGCGCCGGGCTTTGCGAAGTAATTCGCGCTTGGACTCGCAGCGTCTGCCACCTTCTCACCGGCCTTTGGAGACTATTCCGAAGGCCGGTTTTTTGTGTCCAACTCCGCCCGTTCCACGTACGTTCGTGTTCCTATGAAACGGCAATTTCTTGCGATTCTTTTTTTGGCGGCGCTGAGTATTCCGGCCGAGGCGGCCATCAAGAATGTGCTCTTTATCATTAGTGACGATCTCAAGGCGAGCGTGCTTGGTTGCTACGGGGATCGGGTTTGCAAGACGCCGAACATCGATAAGCTGGCGCGGGAAGGAATGGTGTTTGAGCGTGCGTATTGCCAGGGGCTGATGTGTGCGCCGTCGCGGACGTCGTTCATGCACAGCCGTTATCAGGGCGCCGGTAAGGTGAATCTCGGTCAGCATTTTCGCGAATACGGCTGGTACAGCGCGCGGGTGGGAAAGATTTATCACATGCGCGTCCCGGGCGATATCATTGCCGGCACGCACGGCCTGGACATCGCGTCCTCGTGGACGGAGCGTTTCAATTCGCCCGGCAAAGAGGCGCATACACTGGGGCTGTATGCGTGCCTGAACCTGAATGTATTCACGACCGCTGAAGCAAATCGGCAATCCACACGCATGCCGCACCGGATGTTTGTGACTGTGCGGTACGAAGGCGACGGCTCTGATCAGCCGGATCACAAGTCGGCCACGAAGGCCGTTGAGCTGTTGCAGAAGCACAAGGATCAGCCGTTCTTCCTGGCGGTAGGCTTGGTTCGGCCGCATTACCCGATGGTGGCGCCGCAGCACTATTTTGACCCGTACCCGTGGCAGAAGATCAAGCTGCCCAAGACGGTGAAGGGCGACGCGCAGGACATCCCAAAAGCCGGGTTGGCCGGCACGCGGTCGGAGACGAACTCGATTGGCAACTATCCCGACAACCAAAAGCGGATGTGGACCGGCTACTACGCGTCGGTGGCGTTCATGGACGCGCAAGTGGGGCGCATCCTCGATGAGCTGGACCGCCTCGGTCTGCGCGAGAGTACGGCAGTGGTGTTCACCAGCGACCATGGCTATCACCTTGGCGAGCACGGCTTTTGGCAGAAATCCAACTTGCACGAGGAAGTCACCCGCGTGCCACTGATCATCGACGCTCCCGGTTATCAGCCCGGCCGTTCCCTTGCGTTGGCGGAGTTGATGGATATTTACCCGACCGTATCCGAACTGGTGGGACTCAAGGTGCCCGCTGAGGTGCAGGGCAAAAGTCTGGTGCCAGTGCTCAAGAACCCGGCCGCCAGCGTGCGCCGCGGGGCGTTATCCCTCAACCGCGGCAACTACGGCCTGCGCACGGCCGACTGGGCCTACCTCCGTTACAAGGATGGTTCCGCCGAGTTGTACGATATGAAGGCCGATCCGCATCAATTCACCAACCTCGCCAAGCACCCGCAACACGCCCAGACCGTCGCGCAGCTGGACACTCATCTGAACAATCGCCTGCGCCAGGCGGGCTTGCCGGGTGAGCGTAGTGGAAAGACGAAACAGTAAGGGCGACGTTATTTCGCCGGCTTGAATGATTCGAAAAACTTGTCGACTTGCTTGAACGCAGGCGAGTTGGGATTGCCGACGAGCGTGAGCTGGTACACGCGCGAGTCGACGGTGAACAGGCGGACGTGGATGTCGTAGCCGTTGGGGGCGGCGTCAGCGACTTGGAACGCCACCCCTTCGTGTCCAGCGTGCTTCACGGGTTTCGGGCCAATGAGTTTGCCTTTCACATTCTTGGGCATGCCGGTGGCCATCGCGTTCATGAGCTTGGCGGGCGTGATTTGTTTCACGAAAGCGGCGGGATAATCGTGCGTGGCCACGCGCCACACGGTGTCCTTGTCCGCCTTATGGGTGTGGGCTGTGATGGTGACAAGGCCGAACGAATAACGGTTTTGGCCCTGCTTCACAGTCACCTTGCCGGGGAGGGCAATGGTAAATTTGCCATCAGGCGCCTTGTACACGGGCCAGTCGGCTGCGGCGGCACTCGTTGCGAGTATTAAAAGAGATAAAAATAGTCTCATGAAATGCGGATGGCTTTTCGTTTTTCGGCGGCCTCGTAAATGGAGTAGACGACCTGCACGGCGCGGAGGCTGTCTGCGTTGCTGATGGGCGGGTCGGTGTCGTTGGCGATGGACTCAATGCACGCGCGGACGAAGGGGGTGTAACCGCGCGGTTGTTTGTTGCCTTTCCATGTCAGCACCTTGCCGGCTTGATCGCCTTGATGGGAGAGCCAGTGGAGGGGCTGATCAAGCATTTGCTGGAGGTGCAGCCAGCCTTCGCTACCCCAGATTTTGATGTGAGAATGATAGCCGCGTTTTAAATAGTATCCAGAGGAGAGGGTGCCGAGGAAGCCGGCATCAAACTGCAGGGTGGCAGTCGCGGAATCCTCCACATCAATCGGCTGCCCGCCGACGTTGGCGATGTGGCCGGTCACCTCGGCGATGTCGGCCCCAGTAACGTATTGTGCAAGGTCGAGCCAGTGGATGCCGAGCCAAACAAGATGCCCGCCGCCTGCGCGTTTCTTTTGCGCGTACCATTGGGTGTGATACGCTTTGTTTTGGAGGCGTGTTTGGTCGGCGATGAGATGCATCTCCAGCCCGTAAATCTTTCCGATGGCGCCATCGGCAATAAGCGTTCGCGCAGCGGTGATTTCCGGATTCACCCGATTAGCCAGCGCGAGCATGACGTGCAAATGCTTGCCGTCGGCCTTCTTCACCAGCGGCGCGAAATCCTCCGCGCGCAGGCACGCCGGTTTCTCCGCGAACACGTGGCACCCCGCCTCCAGCGCGAGATCGATGACTGGGGGAGCAATGCGTGCCTCCATCGTCACCATCGCCATCGACGGATTTTCCTTTGCGAGCATTTGTTTTGCGTCCCGATGGACGGCCTTCAATTTGCCGCCGAGCACCTTGCGAGCGCGCTCCACCCAATGCCCGTCGGGGTCGGCCAACACCACGGCCCCGCACGCCTCCGTGTCGCGCAACGCATTCAAATACGCGCCCACATGCGCGCCGGTTTGGTTGGTCAAAATAGCGACATTGATTTTCTTGGGCATGGTCTTCCTTTAGTCCGTCTTGCTTGCGCCATTTATAATAATCGGCTCGGGCTTCAGATGACGGTGGAGATACAGCCAGCGAAGGCTGCTTGAATGGCTGATGAGGCCATGTTTGCTGCGGGGGTAAATCATCATGTCAAATTGCTTGCCCGCACGTTGGAGGGCGTCGGCGAGTTGCCACGTATTGGCGGGGTGCACGTTGTCGTCGATGAGGCCGTGCAGCAGCAAGAGTTTGCCTCTTAGATTTTTTGCGCGGGTAAGGCAGGAACCGGCGCGATAGCCGTCCGGGTTTTCCTTGGGTGTGCGCATGTAGCGTTCAGTGTAAATGGTGTCGTAATTTTTCCAATCGGTCACCGGCGCGCCGGCCACGCCGACGTGGAAAACTTCCGGATAACGCAGCAACGCCAACGCACTCATATAGCCGCCGTACGAATGACCGGCAATGCCCACGCGCGTGGCATCCACGTACGCGCGCTTGGCGAGGTGGCGCACGCCGGCGGCTTGGTCGTCGAGATCCACCGTGCCAAGTTTGAGATAGCCCGCCGTTTCAAACGCCTTGCCACGCGCGGCAGTCCCACGGTTTGCAAAGGTGGCCACGAGAAAACCAAACTCACAATATGGATTCGCCGCCGAATAATGATTGGACACGCCACGCGAACTCGGCCCGCCATACACGCTCACCAACAGCGGGTACTTACGCTTGGGATCAAAGTTTGCGGGCTTGTACAATGTGCCGTAAAGCATCGTTTTGCCGTCCGCCGCTTTGCAGGCAAACAATTCCGGCTTGGCGAGCCTCAACTCGGTCACCATTTTTTTGTCGGCATCCGATCGCTTTGTCAGCACGACAATTTCGTTGCCTTTCGTATCAAACAACGCCATCACCGGCGGCACGCCCACCGCTTCGCGTCGGGCCACGAACCATTTGTGGTCGGGCGAAATGTTGAATGTACTATAATAAAGAGCATTGCGCGTGAGCCGCGTGTGGCCGGTGCCATCAAGCCGTACACGATGCAAGTGATCGTTGAGAGGATTCCCACCACTGCGCGCGGTGAAATAAAGCCAGTCGGCTTTTTCATCCACCTTCACAATCGAAGTGACCGGCTTGCCGTTCAGGTTCGAGAGCGACCTCAGCCGCGAGCCGTTGAGATGGCGCAGCTCGTACTGCTTCCAACCAGTGCGTTCAGTTTCCCAAATGAACCGTTTTTTGTCATCTAGAAACCGCAGCAATGGCCGGTTGTTTTGCCATGCCGGTTGCTTCTCGGTCACCACGATGCGTGTACGGCCGGTGGCAGGATCGGCGGCCACAATCTCCAGCGTGTCTTGTCGGCGGTTGGTACGATTGAAAAGCAGTGCCGATCCGTCGGGCGCGAAGCGGGCGTTGAAAATATATTGCGTGGGATCGCCGCCCACATTCACGCGCGTGGTGCGGCGCGTTTGGCGGTCGTAAATCAGCAGACCCGCAACCGGATTGGCGTCGCCGGATTTCGGATAACGCACCGTTTGCACTTCGGTGTAGTTGGCGGTGTTGCCGGTGGTAAGGTGGTAATCGCGCAGGTGCCGCTCGTCCATTTCATAAAATGCCAACCGCCGACTGTCGGGCGACCACCACATCGCGGTGCGTTGATGCAGCTCCTCGCCATAAACCCAACACGCGGTGCCGTAGCGAAATTTTTCCGCGCCTCCGGAGGTCACGCGCGTGGCATTTACATCCGCCGGGCCGGGCTTGGGGGCGCCCTTCGCCGGTGCGGGTTCGATGAACACATTGAAGTTTGCGTGCCGCGCCACCCATTTGCCGTCGGGCGAAGTCACCCAAGTGGATTGCAACGCGCGCCCCACGCGATGAAAACGCACCGGCAAATGTGGCGTTGGCTTGGTTTTTGATGGCTTGCCGAGATCTGTTTCAGAAAAATCGGCGAGGCCCAAGCGAATCTGTTTGCCGCCGCGCACAAAACTCATCGAACGGCCATCGTCCGCCCATTCAACACGGCTCACGCGGCCAGCGCCACTCAACATCGCTGTAGCCTCGCGGACACGTTGAAAGCTCTCAAACCCAGGCAAAGGCGCCAGCGGATGGGGCGGCGGTTTTTTCTCCGCCGATTCCGCCGCGCAGCAGCTGACTGCGAGCCACGAAAAAATTTTCAGCCAACGATTCATCAACGGGGTGCAACTAATCGATCGGCTTGAAGGGGAAATCCGCTGACGGACTATGTTCCGACTGCATCAGCCTCCGAATTTGGTCCACCACCTTGGGGTGCTGCGCGGCAACGTCTTTGGATTCGGCGATGTCGGTTTTCAAATTGAAGAGCTGAATCTTGAGCGGGGTCTTGTTATTTTTACGGAGCATATTTTGGCGCACACCTTTCCAGTGCCCCATCCAGACCGCCTGTTGGCCGCCATAACCGGTAAATTCGCGATACAAAAAATCGCGCGGGTCTTGTTTTTTGCCAAGCAACGTGGGCGCAATGCTGATGCCGTCGATATCGATGGATGCCGGAGCGGATGCCCCGATCAAATCCAGCACAGTGGGCAGCCAATCCTCCAGGCCGGTGCGATAATGAGACGTGCTGCCGGCTTTGATTTTGCCGGGCCACTTGACGATGAGCGGTACGCGGATACCGCCTTCGTAGAGCGAGCCTTTCAGGCCGCGCAAGGGCTTCACGCTTTCAAAAAAATCGTAATCCACTTCGAGTTTCAAATGTGTGGTGCCGTTGTCGGAGGTGAAGATGACGATGGTATTTTTTTCGAGGCCGAGTTCTTTAACGAGGTTGAGCACGTTGCCAATGTAGCGATCCATGCGGGTGATCATCGCGGCATACGCCGCGCGCGGCGTGAAGTGAGGCGTGTAGCCGTAGCCTTTGGCGCGGGTGAAGGGCGGATCATTCCATTTCTGCGCGAGGTAGGGCTTAAGTTCCTCATCGGGCACATGCAGCGCCACGTGCGGTATGACGGTGGGGTAATAAAGAAAAAATGGCCGGTCCTTGTTTTTTTTCACAAACGCCAAGGCACGATTGTTGATGCGATCGGGCGCATAGTCTTGTCCTTTAAAAATATCGTAGCTGCGCGGATCGCCGGCATCCGCACCTTGCGGCAACGAAGCATGACCGGGCACGGGTGGCTTATTGTTGAGCGCGTACTTTTCTTTGTTGCTCCAAAGATAGGGCGGATAATAGCTGTGCGCGACACGCTGGCAGTTGTAGCCAAAAAAACGGTTAAAACCCTGATGCATAGGATCGCCCGTGGAGCCCGGGCCGCCCAAGCCCCATTTGCCGAACGCGCCGGTCACGTAGCCTTGCGCTTGCAGTAGCTCACCCATCGTCACCTCGTTGGCCGGGATGGGATGCTGACCTTCGGGCTTGAATTCCTTGTTGTTGCGCACGAACGCGTGGCCGGGATGTTTGCCGGTCATCAACACACAACGCGACGGCGCGCACACGGCGTTGCCGGAGTAATTGGCCGTGAATCGCATGCCCTCGCGCGCGAGTTGGTCGAGGTGTGGCGTCTTGATCTTCTTTTGTCCGTACGAGCCCAGCTCCGTCCAGCCGAGGTCATCGGCCATGATGAAAATGATGTTGGGCTTATCCGCCAGCAACGCGGGCACGAGGGTCAACAGGCACAGAAAAACTAGACGCTTCATGGTGTGCCGCAAGCTTGCCACTTTGGGACGGGGTTTTGCAACCAATTCACCACAGAGGCACAGAGTGTTTGATGAAAGCGGACTCGCAGGCTCGTCCTCCAGCAAAACTCAATGGAGGGACGAGCCTGCGAGTCCGTTGATTTTTCTCTGTGCTCTCTGTGCCTCTGTGATGAAAAAATCATTCCACCCGCAGGATGCGTTTAGCGGTGTATTCGCGGCCGTACATGTCGCGCGTGACGGCTTCGAGGAGGTGGGCTCCCTTGGGTAGCTTGGCGGGTAGGGGGCCTTTCCAGAGATGATACGAATCGCGCGCGGGGCTCAGTTCGGGCGATACCTTGGCGAGCTTCTCCGCGGCGTGCAGTTGCACGTAATAAGGGTCCGGCTCGATCGTCTTTTTCAGCGGTGTCCATTTGCCCCCGTTCACGCGCAGTTTCACAGTGGATTTCTCCGAACCGGCAAACACATTCACATACACGGACGTCTTGGCCACATCAGCGGCGGCGAGCGCCACGGGCGCGTGGATGCGTAGCTGGTGGTTGGCGGGGAACCGCGAGGCCTTGAAATCAAAGGTAGCCTTGGCGCCGTCGAAGGTGATGATCGAATAGCCGTTGGGCGCGCCGTCGCGCATGGTCGTGTGCGGAATGCCGCGCTCGTCCTTGGCGCCTTTCCACCACGTGCCGCTCACGGTGACGTTGACGATGTGATGATGCGGTTTCGCTCCCATCCAGCCGTCGCCACGGTCAATAAACTGGTGCGCCTGCCAGTGCGTGTGGCCGGAAATGCTCAATGTGTACGGGCGCTTTTCGATCAAGCGATACAGTGCCTGCCGATCGCCCGTGCCGGTGAGCGGGATGTGCATCATGAGCATCACCAGTCGATCTTTTGGAACCCGCGCGAGGGAGGCTTTCACGAAGGCGAGCTGCCGCTTGCCAAACGCGCCGCGGTAGGCCGATCGCTTGCGCGCCTCGTCGTGGTACCAGTCCACGTTGTCCAGCACGATGAAGTGCACCTTGCCGTAGTCATACGAATAATACGGCGGCCCGTACACGCGTTCGAAAGTTTCATCCGAAAGATGATCGAGCTTCGCCTCACGGTTCACGTCGTGGTTGCCGATGACGTTGTACCAAGGGATGCCGATCAGCGCCACGGTGCGGTTCAGACTACTGAAGAGCGACAGGTCATCAAACATGATATCGCCCAACGTCACGCCAAACTTCGCGTCCGTGCCCACCAGCTCCGCGACCACGTCATTGGCGATGTAATCAATCTGCGTCTGCGACGTCGGTTGCGGGTCGCCAAAGAACACCGCGCGAAATTGGTCCGGCTCCGCCTGTTTGCGTAACGGAAAATCAATCGACTTCGGCAACGGCCCCGTCGGCTTGCTTCCCGGGAAACGCGAGGGCGGCGAGCCTTTCGGTTTATGGATGTAATGAAACTGCGGCAGCTTGTGCGCGTTGAGCGGCGTCATCCAGCCGCTGGGCTTGAGCACAAACAGAATCGTGTCGTCAGTCACCGGCAATTTCCAGCGCCCGTCCGCATCCGTCTCCACAATCGCCTCGCCATTGGACACGCCCACCCCCGCGAGCCCCTTCTCGCCCGCATCGCGCTGGTCATTTCCGTTGGCATCGTTGAACACAGTCCCCGAAGCCATTTCCGCTGCCCAAGCAATGCTAGCGGTACAAAATAGAGTGATGATCGTTTTCATTTTTAATTTTTCCCAATGCAAAACAGCCACTCCTGTCGGCCGCCGCGCTTGGCGGTGACTCGGAGGTAGAGGCGGCTGCCGCTGATAACCGGGGAGGCGTACATTTCCTCGCCAAGTTGATTGGTGGCCAGCAACTTGAACTCTTTCGGGTCCGTGCTGAACACGTAGCTTTTGCCCGCGAGATTGGTGGCGTAAATGCGGTTGCCGGCGAGAACAGGCGAGGCGAAAAAGGCGCCGCCGAGTCGTTCTTTCCAGCGCTCCTTGCCGGTAGCCGAATCCCAGCACACTGCAAAACCGGCATCCATCGTGGCGTAGAGTTGATCGCCCTTCACGAGCATGGAGGGCACATACACGCGCGCGGTGTTTTGCCAGGCCACCTCGCCGGAGCCGTCGGCCTCCACGGCCATGGTGTGATTCTTCGGCCAGCCGCCGCTGATGAACACGCGTTTGCCGTCGGTCACCGTGGTGGTCACGCACTCCTGGGTGCTGCCCTTTATCTCCCAATGCTTCTTGCCCGTGAGCGGGTCGAGGCTGGTGATGAGTTCCGCACCGGCAAACACCATCTGCAATTGGTCATGGGCGGTCACCATCACCGGTGTGGTGTAGTTCGGATACTTCGGCCGCTGAATGCGCCACAGCTCCTTGCCGGTCTGCTTGTTGAACCCGACCACCGCGCCGCCGATCTGTTTGCTGTCCGCCTTGGCCACCACTACGTTTTGATACACCATCGGCGAGGTGCCGAAGCCCTGATGAATCACGTAATCGCTCACCGATTTTTGCCAGCGCACCTTGCCGTCCATGCCCAGCGCCGTGAGAAAGACCTGCTTGTCATTCGGGAAGGACACGTACAACTGCTCCCCATCGCACACCACTGATGACGAGGCATGCGACGCGTGTTTGTTGCCGCCCTTCAAAAACTTGCCCGTGTGTACCGGCGTCCGCCAAATCAGTTTCCCCGTCGCCTTCGCGAGGCAGAGCACCGATTGCACCTGCGAATCCGCCTCCGCCGTGGCGAGATAAATGCGGTCGCCCACAATCGTCGGCGTGCTGTGCCCGCGCCCCGGCAGCGCGATCTTCCAAGCCACATTCTCCTCCGGCCCCCATTTCACCGGCAACCCTTCCACCGCCTGCGCATGCCCATCGCCCTGCAGCCCCCGCCAAGCCGGCCAGTCGGTGGGTTGAAACTTAAACGGCGCGGCCGAGAGGATGGTGGCTCCGGTCAACAGGGAAAATAGAATCGTCTTTTTCATCGGCGAAGGAGTGAACGCCAAAAGCCTCGCGGCAAATCCCGATGGCGGCAAGGTGAAAAGTCTCACGCAGAGACGTGGAGGCATTTAGGAATATGGGCCAAGGTGGAGCTTGCCCCTCCCGGGAGGGAACGAGTTTCACCTCGTCCCTTTTCTAATCCTTCTGCGTGATGTTATTTTGACTTCAACGACTGCAAGTAGGCCAGCAGGTCGGCGAGTTGTTCGGGGGTGAGGCCGGCGGCGAGGCCGGGGGGCATGGAGGAGTACTCAATTTTTTCGCGTTTGGCGATTTGGGCGGTGGGAATGTCCATGGCCACGCCGACGGCGGTGCGGATGCTGATGGTGTCGTTGCTCTCCAGCGTCACAAAGCCGACGTGCGTTTTCTTGTCCTTGGTGGTGAAGGCGTAGGTGTCAAAGCCCTGCGCGACGACGGCGTTCGGTGTGAGGATGGACTGCAACAGCTCGGTGGGTTTGTAGCGTTTTCCGATGTCGACGAGGTGCGGGCCCTTGGGCGTTTGGCCGTCGGCGGTGGTATGGCAGGCGATGCAGGCTTGGGTGGTGAAGAATTTTTTGCCGCGTTGGGCATTGCCTTTGGCCTTGAGGGCGCGGTCGATGGATTTCTCCACGCCGAGGGTGGCGACCCAGGTTTTGGGATCCCCGGTGGGCGCGGCGATCTTGAAAGGCGCATTGGCGTTGTTGTTGGCGGCTACGGCGGTGCCGGCGGGGAGATCTTTCAGCGATATTTTGTGGCTGGCCAATTGCGCTTTCACGTTCTCGACGGTGGCCTTGGGTGCCTTGGCGAGGGCGGTCTTGAGGCCGGCCTCAATGGCGTCGCTACCGCTCCATTTTTCGCGGGCGTAGTAGGGGCCGGTGGTGTCCGGGCGGGTGCCCCACCAACCTTCGGAGTAGCCGCCTTCGCGATGGTACAAACGCACGAGGGTGGCGAGGGTGGCGGGATCGGGATTCTTGGCGGCACGGGCGTTCAGGGCGGTGACGACTCGGTCGTCGTGAATGTATTTCAATACCGTGAGCGCGGCGTGGTCGCGTGTGCCGTCGAGTGCGCCGAGCAAAGTGTCGACGGGCTTCAAGGCCACCAGCGTGCGTGTTGCAAGATGCGGGATGACGGCGGCAGGATTGGGCTCGTTGTGGCTAGGCGCTTTGCTGAATAAAGGCGTGGCGACATGAGGGAGGATCGCGGCCGCTGCTGAGGCGTCGCCGAGGCGGCCAAGGCTAATGAGCGCCTGTGCGCGCAAGCGCGGATTCTTGCTGTCGAGCGCGCGGACAAAGATGTCTTTCTTCAGGCCTTTCAATTCGCCGGCGCGATCGGTGAGGGCGCGCAGGGTGAACTCGGCGATGTCCGCATGGCCGGCGAGTTTGAGGAGATCGTCCTGTGCCTTGGCACCGTTGAGTTGTTTGAGGGTGAAGATGGCGGCGACGCGGCCGGCGAGGGGCACGGCTTTGTTCGCGGCGAGCGCGTTGAGCTTGGCGGTGCGGGCGGCGCTGGTGCCGCGGCGCAGTAGCTCGAATTGCGCGTGCAAGTTCTGCTGTTGGCTCGGGCCGATGAGCAGATCGAACAGGGCGGCATCGTCAATTTTGGTGACGTCCGGGAACGGTTCGGGTTTGAAATCCTCGGGCACCACCTGCACGACGAAGCCGACATTCGGTCCGCTGTAGGCGAACTTGCCGCCGTGCCAACTGGCTACGTACATGCGGCCGCTGGCGTCCACGTCGATATCGGTCGGGCGCGGGATGGTGAGGAAGGTTTCCTGATGTGCGTCAAAGGTCGGTCCGTTGGCGGGCGGGTTATGCAGGAACACCGCGCTGCGGCCCCAATCGCAGGTGTAGGCGCCGTGGTTGAAGGGCTTGGGCCAGCGGGTGTCATGATAAAACATGCCGCCGCAACCGGAGCCGCCGCCGTAGTCTTTGAGGGTCGGGAAGATTTCGCCGGGGAAATTCTTGTACCATGAAGGGTAGCCGTACTCGGCGCTTTGCATGATGTGGCTGAAGCGCACGTTCCAGCCGCCGCCGTCGTTGGTGTTATCGCGCGTGAACATGTTCAGGTAGGGATCGATGCACGCATCGAGAATGTTGCGCAGGCCCCAGCAGTAAATTTCCATGTCCGTGCCGTCCGGACGCACGCGGACGATGCCGCCGCCGCGTCGGCTGAGCACGCGGCCATCGGCGCCCACGGCCTTGGTGAATCCGAAGTCGCCCACGGCGATGTAAATCCAGCCGTCGATGCCCATGCGGATGCCGTTGGTGGTATGGTCGGCGCCGCGTTTGGAAACGTAATCGGTGCTGATGCCTTCAATCAGGCGCTTCTCCTTATCGGCCACGCCGTCGCCGTTGGTGTCCTCATACAAGGTGAGGAAGGGCGGGTGCAGCACCCAGAGTTTGCCGTTGTCGAAAATCAATCCTCGCGGATGATCCATCTTGGCGAAGGTATTCACCTGATCCGCCTTGCCATCGCCATCAGTATCAATGCAGCGCACCACGCGGCCGCGGCCTTTCTCCTTGCCGAGGCTGCCTTGCTCATCAATGCCCACAAACACCTCGCCCGTGGCGGCGGCCGTGAGGCACACGGGATAATTCACCTCAGTCGGCGCGGCGAAGAGCGTCACCTCGAACCCTTCCGGCGCCCGCACCCCGTTGATGCCGGTAGCGGCGTTGTTGCTGCCGTTTTCAGCGGCCTTCATCACCTTGCGCGGCAGCTCGGGCAGGGCGCCCGTGTGCGCTTCGAATTCCCAAAGGCTGCCCCACACGCCGGTGCTGGCGCCGAGGAAGGTGATTTTGAAATGCTTCGCGCCCTTGGCCTCCACCTTGTGGGGCGTGATTTGTCGGACCTCCTGGTTCTTGGATTGATCGACAACCGTTTTCCAGGTCTCACCGTCGCTGGAAGCCTCGACAGTGTATCGGTAGGCAGCGTTGTTTTTTTCCCAAAGGATGCGGATGTGTTGCACATCCGCGGCTTCTTTCAGCTCCACCTGCAGCCATTGCCCGGCGGATCCGCCTTGGGCGCACCAGCGTGTGGCCGGATTGCCGTCGACGGCGTTTTTCGCGAAGTTGTTTTTGTTCGCCTCCTCAGAGCTCGCCTTGGCCGTAGCGCCGGTGGCCGCACTCTTGGGAACGGAAGCTACCGCTTTAGTTTCTTTTTTTTTTGGGACTGCGCCGACGGTTTGGTGTTCAGATCAAACGATTCCTTCTTCGGCATGGCCACCGTCCAGTCTTCCTTTTTTGTAGCCCACAAAATGCCGCGCGCCACGAGGTTGAGATAGCGTGCGTCGGCCACGGTTACGTTGTTGTGGCCGAGCGAGGTGCTGAACACCCGCGTGCCGTGGTAATCATTAGTCCAAGCCACCACCGCCTTCGCGTTGCCCTGTTCACCCCGAGCGACCACAGTGGCCGTGGGCAGTACCTGAATGTTGTTGTAGAGTTCCTCGTTCTGGGTCGTCCAGTTCTTCACGTCCTTGGTGATGAAAGGCACGTTGTTTTCAAACTTGATATCAATCGGGCGTTGCGGGCCGTGCCCAGTGGATTGCAGGCCGATGTACTCAAACCATTTCGCGTTGGCATCGGTGAGCTTTACCGGCGCGCGAAAATTGCCGAACCGATACGAGTGCATCGCGCAGTGGAGGTTCACGCCCGGGATGCCCTGCTTGTGTGGCGCGAGCACGCCGGCGATCGTTTTCGGATCATTGATACCGGCCGAGCATTCGTCGTGGATCACCAGATCATACCCCTTGGCGTAATCAGCATTGCCGTAAATGGCCAGAGGCGGCTTGGTGCTTTTATCGGGCGAATGGACGTGATCAATCTTGATGTTCAGACGCCGCTCCAAGCCCTGCTGCAGGATGTCCTTTTGCTTCGCGTAATCATGGCAGCAACCGCCAGTGATCAGCAATGCGCGGAGAGGTTTGGGCAGCGGCTTCTTGTTGTCCGCATAAAGATTTCCAGCCAACAGGCCGGCCAGGGTGAGGGTCAGGATAATCGCTCGCATGGATTCGTGGGTTCCGCGTTCACGCTACCCGCAGCGTCCGAGAGAATCAATCTTTACTCGCCACTTTTTCCAGCATGTCTAACAGCGCTTTTTGGATTTTCACCGAAGCGAGGAGTTCCAGAGTGCAGGTGCCCATCCAGGTTTCGTAGCCGCCGAGGGTGTGTTGGCGCGGGGTGGGGAGGTAGCCGTTGTGGCCGTTGGCCAGCTCGATGGTGAAGGTGGCCTGGGGCAGGGGGCTCTTGGCCTTGAGGGTGAGGCCGATTTCGCAGAGGACTTCGCAGGGAATACTGGTGATACCCACTTCGCCGAGGCGTAGGGCCTGCAGGACGATTTCCTCTTCGCGCGGTCCGTTGGCCAGAGCGAGCGTGCGGTGGGCGTAGGCGGTGGCGAGGCCGGAGAGGGGCTTGGGCGCGGTGCCGGCGAGGACGGCTTTGGCGTAGGCGATTTGTTTGGCGGTGGGTTGCCGATTCTTAAGCGTGAGAAAGGTTTGCTCCATGGCGAGGGTGATGTCCTTTCGGAAGGTCACTTGCTTGTGCGCGGCGAGTACGCGATCGGCGACGATTTGGGCGACCTCGTTCATGCGTTGCATGGGTTTCTGGCGTGGGCGCGGGACGCGGAAGCTGATGTTGTTGATATCGCCGCTGGTGCCGTTGGACATCATGGCCACGTAGCCTTTGTCTGCGCCGAGGGCTTGCTCGATGAGTCCGGCGAACACGCCAAAGTAATCGGCGGACACGCCGCCGGCCGGCAGACCGCCGACGTAGTGCAGCGAGTAATTGGCTAGCAAGGCAATCGGGCGGCTGTTCCGCGTGCTGCGCAGGGAAATGAAATGCACTTCCGGATCCGTGGGGCCGGCGGGTCGCTCGATGAGATTGCGGGGCGGGTTCATGCGCACGATGTCGTTTGGGCTGCCGAAGGGGTTCACCGCAATGCCGCCGGGTTTCATGTGCCAGCGCCGGTTAAAAATCTCCTCGGGCACGAGCGCCACGCCGTGCGCCATCTCGGCGGGAACAAGATTTTTCTCAGCCTGCGCAATGGCTTCGGCAATGCCTTCGACCAGTTGCTTGAAGTAGGCGCGATGGGCGGCGTCATCGCGGTTGGTGCGGCGATCCTTGCCCGGTGGCGCGGTGTGCGTGTGCGTGGCGGCGACGAGGATGCGGTCCGGCCGCACCTTTGTTTTCTTCGCTGCCAAGGCCTTGGCGCGGTCGAGGTAATTGCGGCCGATCAGGCAGTTGTCCACGATCACAATGGCCAGTCTTGTTTGGCCGTCATCGCAGACAATGGCCCGCGCATGCAGGGGATCATGCGCCTTGTCCGCGAGCCGTTCGCTGAAGGAGCCGACCAATTGCACCGGCCACACCTTGGGCGTGATATCCACCTTCGCCGCGCCCGCGTGAAATTCCGCCCAAGCAGTGGTGGTGATGAGCAGCAGGGTGGCGAGCAGATGGATTTTCATTTAGCGACCTTCGCGTTTGTCGGGGTTGAAGTTGGGGTTTTTCGTGGGCATTCTCGCGCCGGTTTCCTTGCGCCATTGGGCGAGTTTGGCGGCGAGATCTTTGACTTTGTCAGGATGCTTCTTGGCGAGATCGTTTTTCTCGCCGATGTCCTCGGCCAAATTGAACAGCTCCAGCCGGCCGTCCTCGTACCATTCGATGAGCTTCCAGTCGCCCTCGCGCACGGCGGCCGTGGGGGCGTTGCCCTGATTGCCGTAGTGCGGGTAATGCCAGTAGAGCGCGCCGCGGTCTTGGGGTTTGCCGCGCAGGGCGGTGGTGAAACTCACGCCGTCAATGGGCAGGGGCAGCTGCGGCTTGAGACCGGCCATTTCCATGATGGTCGGGAAAAAGTCCGTGCTGGTGACGGGCGTGTCGTTCACGCTGCCGGGCTTGGTGACGCCGGGCCAGCGAACCATCATCGGTTCGCGGATGCCGCCTTCGTACATCCAGCCTTTGCCGCCGCGCAGGGGGAGGTTGCTGGTGGGATGCCCTTCGCTGGTGGAGAGGCCGCCGTTGTCGCTCATGAAAAACACAACGGTGTTCTCTTCCAACCCGTGTTCCTTGAGGCCCTCGAGCACCTTGCCGACGGCGAGATCCATCGCCTCCACCATGCCGCCGTACACGGCGTGCTCCTGCACGAGGCGCACCTGACGGTTGTGTTCCTTGCCCCACTTGGCCTCAAGGCCGCGCTCTTTTTTACGGGCGAGATATTTGTCACGCAAATCCGTGCGCGAGATCAACGGCGTGTGCACGGAATAAAACGAAAGATAAGCGAGGAAGGGCTTGTTCTTGTTGGCGGCCATGAACTTCACCGTTTCGCTGGCGAGCCGGTCGGGCAAATGTTCCCCGTCAGGGCCGTCTTTCAGGCGCGGGTTGCCGTAAGGCGAAAAATATTTTTTGCCGCCATAAGGCCCGCCGCGATGGTGACCGCCCTGATTGATATCAAAGCCCTGATCCTCCGGCCAGAATCCTTCGTTGCCCAGATGCCATTTGCCGGCGAAGAACGTGGCGTACCCGTTTTCCTTGAGCGCCTCGGCGAGGGTGAATTCCTTGAGTTCCAATTGGCGTGTGTAGGTCGCGGGCAGGAGGCGGGTGTTGCGCCGCCACGCCTTGCCGGCGGACGCACCGATGTAATCGGTGACGCCCGTGCGGGTGGGATAGCGGCCGGTCATAATGCTCGCGCGCGTGGGGCTGCAGACCGGGCAGGCGGCGTAGGCGCTGGTGAATTTCATGCCCGAAGCCGCGAGCCGATCGCAGTTGGGCGTGTCGTAAAACGAACTGCCGAAGCTCTTGAGGTCCGTCCAGCCGAGGTCGTCGACCAGGAAAAAGACGAAGTTGAGCGGCTTGGTTTTTTGTTCAGCCTGCGCCACAGCCGGGCACAGGAACGCTAGCAGGAGAAGAACGCGAAACGCTTTCATGGATGCGCCGAGTGTGCCCGTGGCCCGCGCGGCGTGCAAGTCCGGCCTTGCGCTACTGCAGCAATCTCACGGTCAGGTAATAACATCCCAGTTCGTTTCCCGTGCGAGCTTTGCCGGTTGGTTTGAGCGAAAAATATGGCGAGAACTTGTGGTCGCCTTTGGTTAATCGGTGTGTAAAGCGAATTGATCCGTCGTCTTCTCCGACAGGCTTTGTTTCGAGGTCTTTGCCGTTAATCCGAAGTGTTGCCGAGAATACCGGCAACGCTGTTCCGCGAACGGCCGAGTAACTCGGCAGACATCCGCGTGTCACCGGAAGGGCTTCGACGCCCTCGCGAATTTTTAGCCCGGACTCTTCGGGCCAACGACGAACTTCAAACGTGTAATGGCCGGTGTGCGCGACGTGAACCGCCCAGTGTCCAGGGAACTGAATAGGCTGCTCTGAACTTTGGCCGCGAGCGCGGCGCTGGCTGGCGCGCCTGATAATGCCCTGATTCCAAGGCGGGTACGCGTCGATCCATTGAAGTGCGGTGATTTGCAATTCGGGCGTCTGCGGTGTTCCCACGTAAACCTTTGATGTGCGCGAGAAGGTTGGCTCAAGTTCCGCCCACCAATTTTCATACCAGGTGTGCAGTCTTGCAAACTGTTGTGGATGCGCTTTGGCGATGTTGTTCTGTTGCCCCGGATCCTGGCGGATATCGTAGAGTTCCGTGCCTTTGACCAGTCGCCACTTGCCGGACATCACGGATGAGTCCTTCCACTTTCGGGGAACTTGAATCCGTTGCGAATCGGAAACGACCACTCGGCTTTCCCAATCAAACGAAGTATCGCCTTTACCGGAAAGCAGCTTGCGAATGGAGCGCCCGTCAAGGGCGACTTGCTTGTGCGGCTTGACATCACACAGGTCCAGTAATGTCGGCAGGACGTCGACCATGTGGGTTAGTTCCTTCACGCGAACATGGTTTGAATAACCCCCATCCGGCCAGTGCAGCGCGAACGGGACGCGATGGCCGCCTTCGTACGGACTGATCTTTCCGCCCCGCATGCCCGCGTTGAATTTCTTGGGGCCGACCGAACCATTGTCGGTGGTGAAGATAAAGAGGGTGTTGTCGGCGACGCCCAGCTCTTCCAGAGAAGCGCGCAGGCGTCCAACGTTCTCGTCGATGTTCGTCACCATTCCGTAGAACGCGGCGGCTTGCCGGTTCTCTTTTGGGTAGAGCTGCGAATACTTTGGCGGGCAGACCCACGGCTTGTGCGGCGCGGTGGTCGCGATCCAGGCAAAGAAGGGTTTCTTACGGGCGACCTGTTCCTTGATGAAGCGCTGGCTCTCGGCGAAGAACACGTCGGTGCTGTAACCGGTGGACGGCGTCGGCTTGTCGTTTCGGAAATGATGATCGTCGAAGTAATCGTTGTCCCAATAGTCCGCGGTCACACCGGTCGCGCCACCGCGGATGCAGTACGCTAGGTCAAAGCCACGGTCCTGCGGTCGATACGGGTAATGATCGCCAAGGTGCCATTTGCCGAACATGCCGGTCGAGTAACCGGCGGCTTGGAAATGATCCGCGATCGTCACCTCATCCTCGTACATCATCGCGCGAGCGAAAAAGGTGTGCCAGACGCCCGTTCGATTTGTCCATCGTCCCGTCAACATCGACGCCCGCGTCGGCGAACACGAAGGCGCGACATGAAAGTCCTCAAGCCAGACCGATTCCGCGGCAAGCTTGTCCAAGTGCGGCGTCTTGATGATCGGATTGCCGGTGAATCCCAGGTCGCCATAGCCCTGATCGTCAGTGATCACAAAGACGACGTTGGGCGATTTCTGAAGGGGCTGCGCTGCGAGTGTTGGGCAGATTGTCGCAAGAGACAGGCACAACATCGAAATGAGTGACGTTAGTTTCATGGCCTTCATTACGGTTCCTTCGATTGTTCCTTACCGGTCGCGCATCAGATTGCCTCAACAGCAGGTGACGCAACAACGATTTGAAACGCGATTCGTCTGCCTTTGCTTTGGCGGCGATCTGGCGGCTACTTCCGCCGGGGTCTTGGCGGCTTCGTATTGTGTTTTGGATGTCTTTTCTGCCGCTCTTTGGTAATTGCTTCGGCCACGGCCGGATCAAGGGTGCCCCAATCTTTTGCGTGACTGATCACCGGAACATCTGGAAACAGCGAGCCGGTCGGACGCTGCTCCCGGCCGCGTTGCATGAACTCACCAAAATTCTGGCGAGCCTCTCCGGCGAGTTTCGTTAACTCCCACACAACTTCGGGATTCTCCTTTGCGACGTCCGTGCTTTCTGCTTCGTCCGTGCTCAGGTTGTAGAGAAGCGGTTGCTGAAGGTTGGCGAACGCCTTGTTCTGGTCCCAGAACGGCAATTGGTCCTGTCGTCGCGGGAGATGAATCTTCCACGGGCCACGACGGATCGCCTGAAGATTTTCGCAGTTGTAATAATAAAAGGGTTGGGCTGGGGGGCGCTGGAGGGGCATCCCTTCGAAAAGCGGCAAGAGGTTTTCGCCGTCGTAAACGCGCTCTTTCGGCAGATCGAGTCCAATCGCCGCGGATAGCGTGGGGAAGAGGTCCATCGCGTTGATACTTACTCTGGAGACAGACGGCTCCTTAATCCGAGCCGGCCAGTGGAAGATGAACGGCACACGATGGCCGCCTTCGAGCGTGACGTACTTTGTTCCCCGGAACGGCTTCGCATACTGGTTGGAAGTCGGCCCGTTATCCGAGGTGAAGATCACAATCGTGTTCTCCGCGATGCCCGCTTCGTTCAGTGCGGTCATCATCTCGCCGATCCCCCAATCGAGCTCCTGCATGATATCGCCACGGACTCCGTCTTGCGAACTTCCTGTGAAATCCTTGCCGGCCTGATAGGGCGTATGCGGATAGTTGTGGGAGTAGTACAGAAAGAATGGCTCACCGCTTTTGGCCTGATCGCGAATGATCGACGTGACGCGTTCGGTGTAGAGCTGCGTCAGGCGGTTCAGCGGCGTCTTGGCGAAGATTTCTTGATCGTCATCGAAGAACTTTGGCGAATGAGAGAAGTTGCAGGGCATGCCGTAGTAATGATCGAAGCCCTGCTTGCGCGGCAGGAACTCCGGCTCCGTGCCGAGGTGCCATTTGCCGACCATATGAGTCGCGTAGTCCTGCTGCTGAAACTGCTCGGCAATCGTAATCTCATCCGGGTGCAGGCCGAGAAACCAATGGGCCGGCCGCTTCGGATTGATCCCCATATAAAGTCCAGCACGCTGCGGATAGGCGCCGGTCAGAAAGGCCGCTCGTGACGGCGAGCAGATCGACGCGGCTGTGTGGAAATTGGTGAACCGAACCCCCTCGGCAGCAAGCCGGTCGATGTGGGGCGTCTTAACTTTTCGGGCTCCATAGCAGCCGATGTCTGAGTAACCCAGATCGTCGGTCAGCATGAAGATGACGTTGGGTCGCGTGCTGTGTGCAGTCGATTTGGAAGTCTGATTGGGCGCGTCCGATTTTGTGATCTTCGCCGCATATTCCGTCAGCACTTTCGCATCGAACTGGAAGTCATCAACGGTGAGATGCCCCCAGCCGTCCGTTGATTGGTCGACGACTTTGATGAACATCTTTTTGCCGGCGTAGGGCGAAAGATCCCACGCCGCTTCCTGCATGATCTGGTCGTTCACGCCCCGCGCAAATTGGACTTCTTTGCCGTCGGCTGTGCACAGTGCGACATAGGTCGACCGGCCCGAGCCACCGCCGACCCGAAAGGTCATCGATCCTCGTTCGGGAACAAAGAGAGGCGACACGATCACGCCGGTCTGGCTGTCCATGCCTCTCTCTGCGTCGGCTGCGGATTCAAGTGTGGTCAGGTAATACTTGCCCTGCTTGTTGTACTCAATCCCGTTCCTGAAGAACTCAGCACGGCTTCCGATGACGTGCCCAAACTTCCCTTCCACCACCTTCCAAGGGGCCAGTTTGCCAGATTCGAAGTCGAACGATGCACTTCGAGTGCTCGGAACCGCCGCGGTCTTCTTAGCGGGCTTTCCCTTTCCGCGTGGATTTTTATTTCCCGATTTCGGTTTGTAGCCAGCGAGCAGCGCCGCCAATTCCTTGACGACGTCCGGATGCTCTTCGTGCACGTTTTTCGTTTGATTGACGTCCGCCTCCAGATCGTAGAGCTGAGCCGATGGCGCGTCCTTCTTGATCTTTCCGTTTTCAATGTCGCTGTTGACGGAACCCACAAAGCTCGCGGCGGCCGGCCCGGCGAATGTGTGACTGCTGGGAGTCCTTCCCCCAAATCCGCCACTGCCACGCGCCGGGATATACATCCACTTGCCTTTGCGGATGGACAAATGCGTGCCCTTGTTTGGGGCGAGAACCAGATGGTCACGGATTGGTTCCTTGGGTTCGCCGACAAGGGCGGGAAGCATGTTGACGCTGTCAGCCAGCTGAGCCTTGTCCAGCTTCTGGCCGGTGACCGCCGCAAACGTCGCCAACATATCGACATTGCTGATCACCTGATCTGAGACCGTCCCGGCTTTCACCTTGCCCGGCCAGCGGACGATCATCGGCACGCGGTGGCCGCCTTCCCAGACGCCGAACTTGAACCCCAGCAGATCACCGTTCTGTCGATGCCCGGCTTTGAAAGCGGCCTGACCGCCGAAATTGAACATACCGCCGTTATCGCTGGTAAAGATGACGAGCGTGTTGTCGCTCAAGCCATTGTCTTCGAGGCACGAAAGAACCTCGCCGACCATCCAGTCGAGTTCGTGGATGAAGTCGCCGTATAAGCCACACTGACTGGTGCCCTGGAAACGCTTCGCCGGAGTAAAGGGGTGATGAATATTGGTCGTCGCCAGATACAGAAAGAACGGCTTGTCCTTACGTTCTTTAATCCACTCGACAGACTTCTTCGCGAACGTCGTGCCGACCTGATAGTCGTTGAACAGCTTGTGAGCTTCCTTTGCTCCGGCAAATACGTTGCCACTGCGCTGCGCAGCCTCACGCGGAATTGGAGTAATCGGCGTTGCCCCCTTCGCGCCTCTGCCGAGCAATACCAGCGGATCGTCAGGATCGCTTCCGACAACGCGATCATTTTCCACATACACATAAGGAGGCGCGCTGTTAACCACAGGCATTCCGAAGTAGTAATCGAAACCGAGATCCTGCGGCCCGGGACGTAGCGGCTCCTTCCAGATGTTTCTTTCATTGCCGAATCCCAGATGCCATTTCCCTACGACGGCTGTGTCGTAGCCACGGCTTTTGAAAACATCCGCAATCGTGGTTCTCTCGGTATTGACGATCAGTGGAGACGTAATCGGAGCCGGCCCCCAGACGCCCCGGCCTCCGTTGCCACGCAACGGATATTCGCCGGTGAGCAGTGCATAACGTGAGGGCGTGCAAACCGCCGAAGCAGAATGAGCATCCGTAAACCGACGACCCTCGGCCGCAAGCCGGTCGATATTAGGTGTCTGAACTTTGGTCGCGCCATAACAACCCAGATCGCCGTAGCCGAGATCATCAGCAAAGATCAGAACGACATTGGGGGGAGCGTCGTCAGCGCGAGAAGTTGATATCAACGCCAGCGAGAGAACAAAAAGGGATTGGGCAACGAATGTAAGGTTTTTCATGATGTGCGTTCGATCTATGGCTTCTCTAAAGGAATAACTATGGTTTATCAACTTCCACGACCGGCGCGGTGAATTCGGTGGCGGCGGCTTTGTTGTAGAGGCCGATGTGACGGATGGCCTTGAGGTTGTCGGGCAATTGGAAATTGAATTTGGTTTCGTTAATGATCGCCGTTGCGGTGTGCTTGGCGAGGTTGAGATGAACTTCCAACGTGAACGTATCGGTCGGTTTCAGGTCAACTCGCTTGGCGGCCGTGCTGCCCACGTTTCCCCACCCGCCCTCGAACGCGACGTGCTGGCTCATGCCGATCGCTGTGCCGATTTTGACGCTGTTCGCGTTGGTGGGTTGATCAGCGATGATGAGGGCTCCGTTCATGGTTATTTGGCCTTCAATGGCGCTGCGGTATTTCAAGCGAATCGTAGCTTGCCCGGTGATCGGCTCGTCCAGCTTTTGAAAGGCGAGCCCTTCTGTAGCGGATTGCAGGCGATAGCCGAAGTCGGTGGCGGTAATTTCAGTGCCCAACACGATGTTGAAATGACCGGTCGAGTCTTTGCCTGGCGGCGGTTCAACCGTTTTGCCGCGACCGCGGGTTTTATTAGGTCGCGGTTTTCTTGCGTCATCTTTCCACCAATCGGGGCCTTCCTTCAGCACGGATGCATCGTGATCGATCAGCCGCTGCTTGAGTTCCGCGAACCGTTTCGGTTCCGTGACGGCAAGATTCTTCGTTTCCTGCGGATCTTTGGCGATGTTGTACAGTTCGAACGAGGTCAAATCATCCGAGCCAACGATCTTCCAGTCGCCGGTTCGCAGTCCAACTCGGAACTCTTGAGGAGCGAGATGGTTTCGCCAATACAGCGGCTGCTCGCGTTGGACCGGTTTGCCATCGAACAGCGGCAATAAACTGGCTCCGTCGATCGTGCGGTCGTCGGGCAGCGGGATGTCGGCGATTTTGCAGATGGTCGTGAAGATGTCAGAGCCGATGACCGGCGTGTCGCTGGTCGTTCCGGCTTTGATGTGTCCGGGCCAACGGATGATGCCGGGCACGCGAATGCCGCCTTCGTGCGTATGGCGTTTGCGACCGCGCAGCCCGCCGGTCGATCCGCGTGTTCGGCCTCTCGTGCCGTTGCCTTCGGGGCCGTTGTCGGACGTAAAAAACACCACGGTGTTGTCGCGAAAACCCATCTCATCGACCGCCGCCATGAGCTTTCCAAAAGCATCGTCCATCTGAGTGATGTTGCCGTGATGTTGCCGCAGGCCTTCGTCGTCAATGCCAGCGTACGGCTTCATGTATTCGGGCGCGGATTCAATTGGTAAGTGCGGTTCGTGTGTCCACACGGTAATGAAGAATGGTGTTTTGGTGTCCTTGCGAGTCTTCAACCACGAGACGGCTTCGCTCGCCGCGATCATCGCGCTCGGTCCTTCAATTCGCCCGACCGCTTTGCGGTTGCGAACGTAGTTGTCGGGGTTCAAGTGGTTCGGCGAAGCGTTGTTCTGCGTGGCCATCCAGTGGTCGTAACCATGGTCGTCGGGCTGCGGTTGCTCGTCGGAATTGAACTTGCCATTTAGATGCCATTTGCCTGTGTGGCAAGTTTCGTAACCACGTTTCTTCAATAACGAGGCAATCGTAATCTCGCTCTTTCGAAGATGGTATTGTGAACCGCTCGGAATCCAACGCCAAACGCCGTTTCGATACGGCGTCCGTCCCGTCAGGATCGCCGCCCGCGACGGCGAACAAACGCTGCACGCGGCGTAACACTGTGTCAGGCGAAGTCCTTCCGCAGCAAATCGATCCAAGTTGGGCGACTTGATCACGGGGTGCCCGTAGCAAGCCAAGTCGCCCCAACCCTGATCGTCGGTCAGGAAGACCACGATGTTCGGTTTGGACTGTTCTGCTTCTGCGTACAGAGTAGCCGGAATCAGTAAGATGGCAATCAGCCACAGATGAAACACGGATTTGTACAGATTCAGTGACCGAGGTGGATTGACTTTACTCGTGTCAATCGGCTTGCCATCTGCGGGCTTGATCGAATTTTTATTCATAGTTGTTGTTCGTAATTCATGGGTGACCTTGGGTCTGTTTCATTCCGGCTGAGGTGTGCTCCCTAATAAACTTCAGCACCGGCGTGGGATCTTTCATTCCATGCGAATGGCCTTTGTCCTCCACGATCACTTTGATGGAGCCGCCCAGTGCTTTGTAGCGCTGCTCCATGATGGCGTCGTTTTCTTCGTACGGAACCGCCGTGTCCTTGTTTCCGCAGACCATCAGAATCGGTACGCCGGCTTTGGCTAACGGTTTCAACTGATCGATGGGGCTTTCTTTGGTTTTCAGGGCTTCCTCATCGGTCGTGTAGCCGAATTTTCGTTTGAAGTTTGCCCACGAACTCGGGGCGCCACTGGCGATGGATTTGTTTCCCGGGACAAGTTTGCCGGCAGGCCAACTGAGCACGTTGCAAACGCCGTTGTCAACGTAGATGCTGTCCACTTTCTCCGGGTTGGCTGAAGCCCAGCGGAAGAGCGATAACGTTCCGCGGCTCATCGAGGCCATCGAACACTTCTTCGAGAAGCCGTATTCCATTGTCAGTAGATCATAAGCCGCATCGATATTGGCATTGCCGCTGGGGTGTCCGGCCACGTCGCCGTGGGCGAGAACGACATGGTAGCCTTCTTCGACCAGCTTCAGATCCGCATCGCTGACTTTTCTGATCGCTTCCCAGAACAGGCTCCTCCATAGCCACGGTTTTCCCGGCGCAGGCTTCTTCGGGCAGACGACCGAAAAGTGGCCGGCGGACGTCTTGATTCGGTCATAGCGGTCGTAGCCCCGAAAGTTTGATTTTTGACCGGGAAAAGAACCGTGTGTTGAATCCCTTACTGGCGGTGCCGTCATTTTGATGGGAGCTTCGCCTTCGATGGACACGGCCAATTCCTGGAAAGCGGTGTTCTCGCCGCCGCCAAGATTGGAGACGGGTGAAACTCGCCAGACAATCCACCGGTAGTTGCCGAGCGTGTTGCTGTTCACGGCGCGAAGAGATGCGGCAAGATTGGCCGACTTTTGTGGGCCGGTGTGAACCGTACCGATCGGCGTGAAGCGGGTTAGATCCCAGCCCGGATCTTGATCGGCGGCGCTGCCGTAGATGGTCAGCTTCTGGGCCGCTCGCGTGTTGCCCTGATTACACGACCAACTTGTGACTGCCATGACGGGCTTCACGCTGCCAAGATCCATTTTGTACGCGCCGTTGTAGACGGTGTTTGAAAAGACAGGACCAAATCCTTTCGCGAGTTTGCCGTCGGTCAGTATCGAGAGCGGATCATTGTTGGTCTTCTGATTGGCAACAATTTTTCGTTTCGACGCCGCCAGCGGCGGAAGTGTTTTAAACGTGCCAGCATTTGCGGCGGTCTCGATCACGATCGTGGATTTCGGCGTGGCGGTTAGTTCGATTAATTGCTGGTTGCGGATGACCTTCAGGCGGTAGTGGGATTCGCCAAATTTACGTCGCTCGGAATTTCTGGAGAAATCCACTACGAGAGAAAACAACTGATCGGTATTCGCAAGCGTCTTTCCATTGATGGCTTGAATCAGGTCGCCAACCTTTAACCCGGCTTTGTCGGCCGCGGATGCTTTTGAAACAGCAGCAAGAGCGACACCGCCTGCTTTCTTGCTGACACCGAAAGCGGAAAACTCTTCTCCCTTCAAATTTTTCAGCGTTGCACCAAGCCAGACCATTTTCAACGGGGCGACATTGACTGGTGACCCAAGGGGTTTGGATTGTTCAAGAGATGGAATCTCAGGTGTCTTTGCAATGGCCTTGAGCGTTGGCTTCTTGACTCCGAACTGGTCCATCGGGAAGTTCTTGAAGCCGAGCTTCAGCGCCGGTGAGCCGTCTTTGACTCGGAAATCTCCGTTGGCGGGATCCACGTACATCGGCTCGCCCATGACAGAATTGCTGTCCCAACCGAGCTTCGCGGAGTGCTCAAGGATTCTGCTGTCCTGTGAATCGAAGAGGTTGCGGTCGACCAAAGTTCCGTCGGTGTAGGGCTCATTCATACGGGCGGTGTGATATCGCTCTGTCATGATGTTGCCGTGCACCTGATCCTTGCTGCGCTGAAACCAGACGTGCGGGTGCAGCGTTCCAATCGGCATCACGTTGTTCCACGCGTGCCGGCGGAATCCTTCGCGAAGCTTCAGACCCTTGTTCAGCATCAGATTGTTGTAGATGTCGTAGTTGCTGGAACCATCGTCCAGGTCGATATCCCAGCCATGATCACAACGCCATCGATTGTCGCGGATGACGGTGGTCTTCATCGCGTCGAGAAACGGCAGATTCGGCTCGGCATCGACAGCCTTCTGCGACGCCGTCAGATGATCGGAACGCCAATAACGGTCGCGTCCCCAGGAATTGAATGAGCCGTGGTCGTGCGTCTCCAGCACGGTATTAAACACATCGCAACGCTCGATCAGATGACCGCCCCAAGCTCCGTCGCCAATGTTGATACCGGCCCGGGCGGTGTCGTACACCGAGCAGTCACGCACGGTAATCTCCGCTGCCATTTCGATCTGCACACCGGCCGGCTGCCGTTCAACGCGACCGATGCCATAAATCAGACAATCTTCCACTGTAGACTGAGCCGGATAGTTATTCGTCTTGGGCCCCGGCGTCCTGTCGATCGTTGCCAGATCATTCTTCTGCCCGTACTCGAAGAGCGGGTTGCGAACCGCGTCGGGATCGCCCACGAAACAAACGCCGCTAGCGCCGGTGTCATGGATATGACATCCCTTCACAAGCACGCGGCGGTTGTAGTTATTCACGAAGATTGCATTGCCGCCGACCTGATCAAACTCGCAATCCAGGATGCTCACGTCTTCCGTGCCCGTCAGCATGAAGGCACCGCCGCGATAAATCGCCCAGTCCGAGCGCAGTAACTGCTCCTGAGAGTCCATGAAAGTGCGTGCTGCATGACGAACCGCAAACCCCTTCAGAGTGATGAATCGGACGGGCGTCTTTTCCGAGCCCTTGAATTCAATCAGGTGCCGTAGGCGAACCACTTCGACTTTTATTTTCGTGAGATCAGTACCGGGTGTTGGTTTGTAATAGAGCGTTGAGGTCTTCTCGTTGTAAAACCATTCGCCGGGAGCGTCGAGTTCCTCGAAAATGTTTTCAACCATCCGATGGTCTTTGTGCATGCCCATTCTGCGATTGTTCTGCCAACCGCCTTCATAGGTTACGCCTCCGCCCGCGTCCTTTCCGGTGATAAGATAGTGGTAGCCTCCCCATCCCGCACGGTGCATGGCGTGAATATAACCACCCGTGGGATTCGCCCAGTTCGCCGCGCGTTCCTTTGAGAACGCATCGGCCGCAAAGCCTTGATAGGGTTCTGCTTTCTTCGAAGCGTCATAATTCGGATAGCGCGCCATGCGTTGGTTTTTGCCATCGACAAAGAGCTGGTCGATCTGCAGATCCGGAGGTGTTTGGGCTTTGAAAATCCCGTCCTTATGGGGTTTCCAGGTTAGTTTGAGTTCAGAACCGCCGCTCAAGACAGCGCCGCCCTCAGTCTGAGAGGTATAGAGAATCGGATGGTCCTTCGAGCCGGAGTCTTCCGGTGTAAACATCAGGGTTTTCGGCAGGTAATAAATGCCATCCGCAACGTGAACGGTGACCGCCTCTTTTCCCGCATACTCGCGGGCTGAATTTTGAGCAGCCGCAATGGAAGCCAGTGGGCTGTGCTGGTCTCCTGAGTTTGCGTCGTTGCCATTCGGGCTGACATAAATCGCGGTGGCCCTCGCTTTGGGTGATGCTACGACATTCGGTGGGGTTGAGTCCTCCGCGGCGGGCAGAACAGGTGAACCGAGAAGGACCACTATGAGCCACAGATGAAACAACCCTTTGCACACATGTAGCGCGCGGCGAGTCCATGGATTATCTGTGTTCAATCTGTGATTCCTCCGTGGACTGATACTTTCCTGCATTGCGACTCCTCGATTCGTTCTCTCTTGTGAATTGGTTACTCGTTCTCAATCTGCCCGGCGGGATATTCCGTCAGGATTTCAGCGTCAAATTGGAAGTTGTCAGCGGTGATATGACCCCAGCCGCCCGTTGCCTTATCGACGATCTTTATGAACATCTTTTTGCCGACGTAGGGCTTCAGGTCCCAACTGGCCTTTTGCATGAGCTGGTTGTTTACTCCCCGAGCCTGTTTAAGTTCCTTGCCGTCTGTAGTGCACAGAGCCACGTAGACATCAGCGCCGTTACCTCCACCGACGCGAAATGTCATCTGGCCGCCTTTCGGAATAAACAACGGTGAGACGACCACTCCGGTTTGTGAGTCCGATCCTCTCGCTGCGTCAGCACTTCCTTCGAGTGTGGTCAGGTAGTGCTTTCCCTGCTTGTTGTATTCCTGCCCGTTGCCAAAGAATCTGTCTCTACGGCCGATAAGGTGTCCAAACTCTCCTTCGACGATTTTCCATGGCTCCAGTTTGCCTGATTCGAAATCAAAGGATGCGCTCCGCTCGCTCGGTGTTGCCGTGATTCTCGGGGCAACATGACGCGTCGCATACGCTTTCGCCTGTTCTGCGACGGAAGAGCGAACGCCCTGAAGCAGCGCTCTCATCTTCGTCACCACTTCAGGATGTTCGTGGTACAGATTTTGTGTCTGGTTCACATCCGCTTCCAGATCGTAGAGCTGAGCGGGCGGCGCGTCCGGCCTGACCTTTCCATCCAAGATGTCGCTGTTCGGGTGCCCGCTGAACGAGGCTGCCGCGGCCCCTGCAAAGGTATGCCCGCCGGGCTTCGTCCCGTTGAATCCGCCTGATCCCTGCGCATCGATAAACATCCATTTGCCTTTGCGCACCGAAAGGTGGGTGGGGCGAACGGGAGCAAGAATAAGATGCTCACGCAACGGCGATGCTGGATCGTCAACCAGTGCGGGAAGAACATTGATACTGTCGGCCTGCTCTTCTTCATCAAGGCTCTGGCCCGTGAGCGCCGCAAAGGACGCCAACATGTCCACGTGGCAGATCAACTGCTTCGACGTGCTGCCCGGTTTGATCCGGCCTGGCCACTTCGCGATAAACGGCACGCGGTGACCGCCTTCCCATGCGCCGAATTTGAAGCCAAGAAGATCACCGTTGTTTCGATGCCCGTGATTGAAAGCATCCTGACCGTTCTCGTTGAACATGCCGCCATTGTCACTGGTAAAGATCACAAGCGTGTTGTCCGCGACGCCTTTCTCCTCAATCGCTTTCATGACCTGGCCGACCATCCAGTCCAGTTCATGGATGTAGTCACCATAGAACCCACACTCACTCGTTCCCTGAAAACGCGGAGCCGGAGTGCACGGGTGATGGATATTTGTTGTCGCCAGATACAGGAAAAATGGGTTGTCGCTGCGTTCCCTAATCCACGCGGAAGCCCTTTTCGCGAACGTGGTCCCCACGGAATAATCGTTGTAGAGTTTATGAGCTTTTACTCCTCCACTGAAAAAGTTGTGGGTTTTCGCGCCGGCCCCGCGCAACAAAGGAGTCAGGGGAGTCGATTTGGGATTTGGTTTCGTACCTAGATATACAAGCGGGTCATCGGGTGTGAGTCCGAATACACGATCGTTTTCAACATAGGCATACAGGCCGTAACTATTCACCACCGGAAGACCAAAATAGTAGTCGAAACCGACGTCCTGCGGCCCCGGACGCAGATTGCCGTTCCAGTCGATATTTCCTTTTCCGAAACCGAGATGCCATTTCCCGAAGCAAGATGTGTCATACCCCTTGTTCTTGAGGACTTTGGCGATGGTCACCTTGTCGGTATCGATAAGCAGCTTGCTTGACAGGACACATGGCCCCCACGTCCCTCTCCCTTCGTTCGCCCGAAGTGGATACTCACCCGTCAGAAGCGCGTAACGAGACGGCGTACAAACGGCAGACGCTGAGTGCGCGTCCGTGAATCGACGTCCTTCCCTCGCCAGCTGGTCGATGTTCGGCGTCTTAACCTTCGTCGCGCCATAACAACCGACGTCGCCGTAGCCGAGGTCATCGGCAAAGATCAGAACGATATTCGGCGGTTGCTCTGCTGCGAACGTCGTATAAGTCGATAGGAGCAGCAGGCTCAAAACTTGAACAGGTAATATCAGTTTCATGTGAGTACTTTGAATCAGTGCGGGATTCCTGATGAAAGCGCGTTTATCGAGACGGGTCAAAATTAAAGGTCGGCTTAACTGCAGGAGGCAGCGAGTCCGCGTTCCTTGATCGGTACTTCGAGAAGCAGTCGGAGTTGGGTTTCTCGGGCAGTGTCGCGTGCCAGGCTTGAAGTTTCTTGAATAGATCGCTGGCGATCTCCGGATGCGACGCTCGCACATTGTTTTTTTCGAGGGGATCTTCGCGAATGTCGTACAGCTCGGGTTCGTCAAAACTCATGCTGGTCAGCAGTCGCCATTTTCCGTCGAGTATTGAGTAGACGGAACCTTTGCGACCAGGAACTCCCTTCCAGAACAATGGCTTGTCGCGCGTTGCAAGTTTGGTCCCCTGCAGTGTCGCCACCTGGCTCATGCCATCGGGCTGGTATCCCTCAGGTAGTTGCGTGCCAGCGATTTCGCAGAAAGTCGGCAGCAGGTCGACCGCGGAGATCCACGAAACGTCATCGACCGCTCCCGCCTTGATCTTTCCGGGCCAACGGGCAATGAAGGGGACGCCGATCCCGCCCTGCAGGATCGACTTTTTGCGCCCGTTTCGGCCACCGGTCGTCCCGACAGCAGCGCCAAGCCCGAACCCTTCGCCGGTCGCGGAATCGTACTTTGTGGTCAGCTTGCCGCCTCGGCCGCTCCCGGCGGGACCGTTGTCTGAGCTGAAAATCACCAGCGTGTTGTCGGACAGCTTCAACCGGTCCAGCGCCGCGAGCAGTTCGCCGATCCGGTCGTCGGCGTGGGAGAGAACCGCCGCGTAAACATTGTGTGCGTCGTCAAGCTTGGGAAATCGTTTGCGATATTCCGGCAATGTGTGAAACGGTGTGTGCGGCTCGTGCATCCACAGATTGATGAAAAACGGCTTGTTCGCGGCGGCGTTCTTCTCGATGAACGCGATCGCGCGGGCAGCGTCCTCGTGTACCGGCATTTGTTCGCCGGAACAGTTGAAGGCTCCGTACGCGTCGTAACCGTAATCCTTCGGCAGCGGGGAATCCGGGATCATGTTGTTCGCAAGATGCCATTTGCCGAAATGCGCCGTCGCGTAGCCGGCCGACTGCAACATCTTCGGTAGCGTCGGCGTCTTCGGATCGAGCCAGTCCGGCATGCCGCGCTTCGCATTGCTTCGCGGTGTCGCAAAGTGACCATCGATGCTGTAGCGCGCGGGAAAGTGACCGGTCATCACTGCCGTACGACTCGGAGAACACACGCCGCTGGCGACCGTGAACCGCGTGAAGTCCGTTCCTTCTTTTGCGAGTCGGTCGATGTTCGGCGTCTTCAGATACGGATGACCGTGGCAGCCCAGATCGCCCCAGCCCCAGTCGTCCGTAAAGATGAACAGAATGTTGGGACTGGCCGCATCGTCGGATTGGTCCACCGCCAAAGACGTAAAAGTCGACAGTAAGAGGATGCTCAATAGTTGAATGAGTGAAGTCAGTTTCATGGATCTATTTTGTGAGTGAGTTGTCCGTTGAGCCTTGGAAGCGTCTCTGCGCTTATCTTTTGGGCGTGAGCAATGGGTTGGCCCACATCACCCAGTCGCCACCCCAACCATTTCCGCCCTCCGTGACGATTAGTTTCAGTTTCTGAACGCCGGAAACATCGATCGTAATCTCTTTCGGGGCACTCTTTCCACCTGTTTTCCCGGAGTCGAACAGCCGTTTGCCGTCGGCATGAACCTCGAAGGTGACCGAAGCTTGATAGCACGGAACTAACGTGGACTTAAAAGATGAGAAAGCGCCTTTGAGGAAGTAGGTCACTTCGCTGTGCGAATGGACCTGCAAGCCTTGATCGTAGCCTGAATCGGTCTGCCCCTTTTTCTTTCCAACAGATTTGTTGTTGGGATCGAAGCGTCCGACGACCCGATCCGCCGCAGCGAATGTCAGCAGCGTTGCCCCGTCTTTTTTGGCGGCGTCTCCCAATTGGAAGGGGCGTTGGGCCATGTATTCGGCGATCGGGATTGGGGTCCAGGAGATTTTTTGAAAAACCGGAACGCCACTTTGGGTGCCGAGCTGGAGACTCGGTCGCTGCACGGATTGCCAATCGAGCAGCCGGACTCCCGTTTTCGGATCCTTCAAATCAAAGGGATAGATTTCGATGTTCTTTCCTTGGAGCGGAAACGATCCAGTGAACGAGCCCACGTCGACCTGTAGTTTCGTGCTCATTCGGTCCGTTGTTTCAATGATCAGTCTGCCAACCTTCGGGATCGGGACGCGGGAGCGGTTCAAGCGCCAGGATTGGATGGATCTCGTCGAGCGGATCCATTCTCTTTCCCAGCCGTCGCCAAAATCTTCAATGACCTCAGTCGTCACGCCATTCGCCTTCACGCCTGCCTGCTGCAACTGTTCCGGGGAGAACATCGGCATCCGCGTCGTCACCGTGAACGTGTCCGACGCGTGGGTCAGCGCATGAACCGGTTTGTCCAGCTGGTAGGTCACATTGGCGAACACCCAAAGCGGATCCTTCAGATCAAACAGGTCGATGCGAGCCGCATAGTCATTGCCCGACTTCACCGTTTTCACAAACTGCCAGAACCGATGCTTCATCAACGGGTATTGGTTGTAATTCCCGTCGCGGGTGTAAAACACGTCCACCCGCGCGATCGGCAGGGACGCATCCGGCGTCACCCGCACGTGGGGGCGCCCATCGGCAGTCTTGAGCGCTACGCTGATTTCCGGTTGGGCGGGATAGGTGAAACTTCCCTTCAAACGGGCATCGAACCACAGCTGTTTCGCCGCGAGAGAACGGGTGTCGTGTTTGTGGTTCAGGTGCGGCGAACGCGCGATGCGGAAGTCCTTGCCCGGCATGTTGTCGATGATCCACTCCACCGACTCGGCCATACCGTGGAAATCATTGGCGGGACTCATGAAGAGCATCGGGACCTGGATCTTCCTGGCGTAGGCACCGGGACTGGCCGTCCGCGCTTTCAGCGTGTCCTCGAATTCAAGCGGTGGCGCGCAGGACGGAGCCGCGGCTTTGACGCGGGCATCCATGGCCGCCGTCTGGAGCGTGATCACGCCTCCCATGGAGTGGCCATCGACGCCCATTTTGTTGCCATCCACTTCGGGCTGCTGCTCCAAAAAAGTCAGCGCCCGGCGGGCGGCCAGCGTTCGCAGGAAGTAGCCGCTGTTACGCGCCGAAGGCACGGCGTCAAAGCGTTTGGCGTTGTCCGGCTCGATGCCGCGAGATTCCCGGACCTGCCGTCCTTCCACCGCGCCCCAATCGGTCTGGGCGCGTTGCGGCAGATCGTGACGCGCAAGATAGCGCTTATCCCCTCGCCAACTCAACGAAAGGGTGGCGTATCCGCGTTTGGCATTTTCAATACACGGCTCCTTCATGCCGCTCCCACCACCGCCATGAATCTGCACAATCGCGGGAAGATCTTTTTCCCCCTTGGGAAATCCGTAGATCGCGCCCATCCAAGCCTTCTGCCCCTTGAAGGTGCCGATGCAATAGCGAATGGCCCGCAGCGTGACCCCTTCCTCTTCCCACTCTTTGCAGATCTCAGCCTCGATCGGCTCAACCGTCGGGTCGTAGCCTGCCCAAGCCTCCTCCAGCGTCTGCGGCGACTTCCCATCCTTCAGCGGGGGAAGCGAATCCGGACCGGCGGCCCAAAGACTGGTCCTCGAAACCAAGATGAGCGCCGTAAAGATGAGGGAGATTGACTTCATCAGAATCAATTCTGCGGGTCGCAACTTAGCGCGCCTTAATCAGCTGGATAGCCTTGTCTGCAAACCGCTTGCCGAGAAGCTGATACCCGTCTTTCGTATAGTGAACCGCGCCTTTGGAATTTTTACCGTTCTTCCGGCCCAGCTTATCGTTCAAATCATCGCAATTCACCCAGGCACCGATTGGGCTGGCCTCCGCATAGGCGACCTGAATCTCACGCATCGCTTGCCAGTTGTCGTGATGTTTTCCATTCACACCAGCATCACTCAAACGGCCCAGCACGAAATGAATATCATCCCGCTTCAAGTCCTGTTTCAACTGAGCAAACAGACCATCAAGACTGGCTTTGTACACCGCTGCCTGCCCAGTGACCGCATCCCGCTCTCCTTGCATCCAGATAAAAGTAACCGTTCGAATCTCACGCCCCGCAATCGCGGCCTTCACGCTCCCCATCAACCGATCATACAAAGCGCCCCGGTTCCGTGCCGCGCCTCCCTCAACCGACTTCCACTGCTTGTACCAACTGCTGATCGGTCGACTGCCCTTCGCATCTTTAACAACAATCACAGAATCCGCGCCGAAGGCCTTGATCACAGCCGGAGTGAATGAAACAGCCGGATCCAGTCGTTCCATATTCGATTGGCCGGATAGAATGAATAGATGGGCCTTTCCTTTGCCGTGCCCCACTTGACCCGCTTCCGGATATTGATACGTGTTTTCCGCTGAAACAGCTCCTGCCAAAGCCAATAGCCCAACGACTAAACCGGTCATTATACTTTTCATTTGGGTTTCTTTATTTGTTTTTTTTATTCTTTATGGCGGAATTAGCGGCCGACTTTTCATTCGGTGAACCATAGTGCTGACTGCCTTTTAGCCACTCGTACTCCGCGTATTGGTATGGCTTGTCAGGTTTCCCCCACAAGTCCGGAGCATTCCCTGAGTTCCAGTCGGCCCAACGGGCAAGCATGCGCTGAACCTGTTCGGGGTGTGCTGCCGCAACATCCGTCGTTTCGCAGAGGTCATCTTTCAAATTGTAAAGCACCGCCTTACCTTTTGCGATCATGAGTTTAAAATCTCCTTCACGCATCACGCCTTGACGAGTCTGAGCGCGACCCGTATGCCAGAAGAGCACATCATGCGGCGCTTCTTTGGATTGTTGGGTCATGTAAGGGCGAATATCCTTGCCGTGCAGTCCGGCTTTCACCGGATCGCCCCCGGCCATAGCAATCGCAGTCGCACCAATATCCAATGACGTGACAGGCTCGTCCAGCACAACGCCTTGCGGTGTTTTTCCGGGCCACTTGACAATCATCGGCACACGCAAACCGCCCTCAAATGCCTTTCCTTTTGCCCCTTTCAAGGGGCGGTTGTCGCTGGTTCTGGCCATCCCGCCGTTGTCGCTCAGAAACCAAACCACCGTATTATCCGCGAGCCCGAGTTCTTCGACCTTTGCCAAGAGCTGCCCGACGCCTAGGTCCAACTCATAAACCATTGCCCCATAGATGGAGCGAGCCTTGGGCTTTACACCGGGAACCTGACTCATCTTCTCCTCGGGGAACTTCGCGATCGTTTCCTCCGGCGCCTCCAAATCGAGGTGTGGGGCATTGTAGGACATAAACAGGAAAAACGGCTTGGCCTCCGCTGAGCCTGCCGACGCATTCTTCTCCAGAAAACGGACTCCAGCATCGGTCAGCTCGTGAGTCAAATACCGGTCCCATTGCACCGGTTTCATATTGTGAATCAACGGCAGGGTATGATGGATGTCACGCCACCTTGCCGGCCGCTTGAGAGGATTGAACCGTCCCCTATAGGATGGATGGTCCAGCGGGTAATACATCAGCCCGCCGCTGAGGAAGCCAAACCAATCGTCAAAACCCATTGCATTGGGGTGCTGATCATTGGTCGTCCCCAGATGCCACTTGCCCACCCCGCCGGTCACATAGCCCTCCTTCTGCAAAAGGCTGGCAATCGTTTCCATCTTCGGCAGCCCCTGTTTCGGGTCGAACGGCAATGACGCATTCTTGTAATAACCGAAACTCGCCTGATGCCTTCCGGTTAAAAACCCGGCACGGGAAGGCCCGCACATCGGCCACGTTACATAGCCGGAGGTGAAGCGCACACCCTCTTTGGCCAGCGAATCGATATGCGGCGTCGGGATGTCCTTGCAGCCATAGCAGCCGACATCGTTGTACCCCAAATCATCCGCCATAATGACGATGATATTCGGGCGCGTCTGCTCCGCACTGAAAACTGGATGGGTCAGCACGGAGCCAGAGAGTAGTACTCCCAGAATAACAGACTTTTTGATTTTCATCTTAGACACCTCCTATTTTTAAACGGGACTTTCTTATTTCCATAATTAGTTTTGCCGATATCCGGCCGCCGCGGCTTAGGATCGAAGAAGCGGGCGTTTCTGTTATTTTCGTTTTAATCCCCGATTTCGTTGCGAGCGAATTCGACCAATAAGTTCGGCGAGCGTTCCGCTTGATCGCAATGCGGCCCCGCTGCGGGGGGCGAATTGCGAAGGCGCAAAGGACACAAAGAATGGTGAAGAGAAGCCTCATATGACGAGTTTGCGCTTACTGCCGCATCGGGATCTTTTGCCAACCGGCGGCATTCAGTTCCTTCGTGGTCCAGCCCGATTTGGTCAGGGTGACGGTGTTGTATTTGGCTCCGATCGGCGTGGCGCCGTCGAACTTGCCGAGGTTCTTGATGATGGCGAGCTTGGCGGGGCCGGTGATGCGGCTCAGGTCGGCGTTCGCAAAGGTGACGGCGAGATGCTTGTCGGTGGCGGAGGTTGTGCCAGGGCCGCCGCTGAAGAAGTTTTCCGTTTTCTCGGTGAGTCCTTTAGTTGGGATACCCCATGTCGCGTTGGAGAAATCAGCGCCGGCAAGTTTGGCATTGCGGAAGGCGGCCATGCGGCCAGAGAAACCGGCGATGTTCAGTGTCGCGCCGGATAAGTCAGCGCCGGTGAGGTCGACGAAGAGGAAGGGTTGGTTTCCCGTCGTGTTGATCGTCGCCCCGGAGAAGTTTACATTCCGCAAGGTGTCCTTGTACCCGAAGTTGTGGCCGGTGAAGTTGAGGGTCAGCCCGTTCAGTTTTGCTCCGTCCCAGATTGTCTTCGCGGATTCACCCAACGTATCAGTGCTCCACGATTTGATGCCCAGGGATGGAAAGTCGAGGCCGGCGAGATTGCTTCCATCTTTGAACTTCGGCGTGCTCCAAGCCTTAATGCCCTTTGGGTTTTTCAGCGTGTCCACCACGGCATTGAACGTGATGGTGCCGTTGTCTCCGATGCGGTAGTTGCCGGGTGGGCTCGGTGCGACGGGCGCTTTGTTCTCTACGGGCGCGCGCAGGGCAATGACTTCGGTTCCCAGCGGGGAGCCATCATCTTTCACCCGTTCAACATCCGTAAAGTAAGCGCCACCGGCCCGGCCGGATTCGTCGTAGAGATAGGTCCACAACTCGGACGGGCCTGCGGGAAGTTTCAGTTCCATCCGAACCGCTTTGCTGCCAGAGGGAACGGGCATCTCTTTTTCCTGTCCGGCGATCGACACCTTGGCCCGCACGGCGACCAAGGGTTTCTCGGCGACGGATGGCCATTGTCGAAGCGTGAAAGAATAGCGGCCGGCTTGTTTGACATTCACCATCCACGGGCCGGTCACCCTGGGTAGTTTTCGGATCGAGCCGAACCACCAGGGCGGATTGCCTTTTTCCATGTGCCAGTCCTGGGAACAAAGGTCGGTTGGGTTTTGATCCGGATTGCCCAGATCGATTGGCACCGGGGTCATGCGGGGGGGACACGTTCGCCCAGAATGGCTTGTAGGCTTCGCGCAGTTGTTTCGCCACCTCAGGATGCTCTTTGGAGACATCATTGCGTTGCGCGGGATCGGCTTGGATGTCGTAGAGAAACTGGTCGCCATGGTTCACCAGACGCCAGCGTTTGGTGAGCACCACCGAATGAGAAAAGGGCTGTGGCGGCAAGGCGTTTCCGCCTGCGGCGCCGTGGAATTGCACGAAGTGATGTGTTCGGGGCCATGGCTTGTTGGAGCCGGCCAGCAGCGGCTTGAGTGAAATGCCATCCGGCGCATACGCCTTCGGAACGGGGATGCCGCACAGGTCAGCCAGTGTCGGCAGCACATCGATGTGCGCGGACAAGGTATCAATATTCCGTCCACCGGTCAGTCCGCCCTTGGGCCAATGAATGAAGAAAGGCACACGATGGCCGCCGTCGTAAATCGAAGATTTCTTGCCGCGCATTCCGGCGTTGAAGCCGGACACTGCTTCGGAATCCAGACCTTCGAACTTCGCGCCCGCCGCCGTTCCGTTGTCGGTCATGAAAATGAGGATGGTGTTGTCGGCCAGTCCGAGTTTGTTCAGCCGCTGGCGCAGGATTCCCATGTTGTGATCGATGTTGGCGACCATCCCGTAAAAGTTGGCGTTGGCGACGTCCTTGGCTCCCTGGTACGGCTTCGCCCATTCCGGCGCGACATAGTACGGGCCGTGCGGGGCGTTGGGCGCGATGTAGAGGAAGAACGGTTTGTTTCGGTTGTCTTCAATAAAACGGATCCCCTCCCGGAACCAGACGTCGGTGCAGTAACCCTCAAACTTCTTAAAGGTCCCCTGCATGTTGTCAGCGGTGGCGTGTTCGTAGGTGTCGTCAAAGTAGTCGTTGCCCCAATAGTCCGACGCTTGCCCAATCCCGCCGCACCGATGCCAGAGGACATCCTGAAAGCCGCGGTCTTGCGGCCGGTGCGGCGCGTTGTCACCCAGATGCCACTTGCCGACCATCCCGGTGGTGTAACCTGCGTTTGCAAACAGATCCGCCACGGTCTTCTCATCCGCGTGCATCATGGTGCGTCCTGAACTCGTGCGATACGCACCGGTGTATCCGGGATGATTGCCCGACATCAACGCGGCTCTTGTCGGCGTGCAAAACGGGCTCACATGAAAGTCGGTAAACCGAATCGATTCCGCATGCAGCTTATCCAGATGCGGAGTCTTCAGGATCGGATTGCCATGACAACCCAGATCGCCATAGCCCTGATCGTCGGTCATCACGAGGATGACGTTCGGTCGGGCTGCCGACGCCATCGGAGCCACAATGGCCATCGTCATCAAACACACGGCGATCGCAGCCGGCAGGACTCGATTCTTCATCAGTTACAAAAGGGCTGAGTTACTTGTTGTGACGCTTGTTCTTTCCTCTTAATGGGTTGGCCCCAAATTTAATCTGGGCTTTCCCTGCCTTCAGCCACTGGCTTCTGGGGCCTGCCCAGTGGACATCGGTGCGGCAATTGTCGCCCTTCAGATTGTAGTCTCCGATGTCGGCGCGGGCTTGTTGGGCTTGCTTCAGGAGGCGTTCGACGACGGTGGGATGTTGTGCGGCTAGGTTTCGCTTTTCACCGATGTCCTTCTTCAGGTCATACAGTTCGGGCTCGGTGATGTCTTCCGACTGGCCTCCCAAATTGAAATTTCCGCCGGCTTGCCAGAGCGGTTTGGCGGGGCGCGGAAGAATCAGTTTGTAACGTTCATCCCGGACGGCCTGCAGGTGGGCTTGGAAGTAGTAATAGTGCGTTTTGACAGGGCTCTTATTTGTCTCGCCAGTGAACAGCGGGAGCTGGCTTTTGCCGTCGATCTTCCATGGCTGCGTCAGCTCAGCGCCGGCAAGATCGGCGAAGGTGGGGAGCATATCCACGATGCGGATGATGGCATCCGTTTCGCTGCCCGGCTTAATCAGCCCCGGGGCCTTGACCACGAACGGCACTCTCACGCCGCCTTCCCAGGTTTCAGTCTTTTGCCCGCGCAAAGGTCCGGGGCTGCCGGCGCGAAAGGGGCCGCCGCCCTTTTTGTTTCTCCTTTGAGGGTGATCCAGATGCAGATGCCACGGGCCGTTATCGCTGGTGAAGATGACCATCGTCCGTTCATCGAGTTTCCACTCCTTCAACTTGGTCAACAGCCGCCCGATGTGGTGATCCATTTCCTGAACCGAATCGCCGTACAGGCCAAACTCGCTGCTCCCTCGGAACTTCTTCGAGGCAGCCAACGGCCCGCTCGTATGCGCCGTGTAGTAGCACAGATAAACAAAGAAGGGTGTGTCGCGGTTCTTCTCGATAAAGCCGAGCGCCTCGTCGGTAAAGGTTCTGTCGTAGTCTTCCGGCTCCGCTTGCGTCGGCGATAACATCTCGTTGCGGAATTGAGGTCCGCCGCAAGGGCGACCGTAAAAGTAATCGAAGCCGTGCTTGATCGGGGTGATATCGTTCGGAAACTCTCTGCCATGCCCATTGAGATCCCATTTGCCGAATGCTGCGGAAACATAGCCTTTGGGCTTGAGAACCTCCGGGATCAACACTTCGTCGAGATGAACGAAGGGGTGGTGGCTGTATCTCTCATGTCGATACTGTTTCACACGCGTGGGATAGCATCCTGTCAAACAGGCCGTGCGCGAGGCACCACAGACGGGTTGGGTGTAGAAAGCCGTGCATCGCATGCCATCTCGGGCAATCGAATCGATGGCAGGTGTCTTGATTTTCGTGGCGCCGAAGCAGCCGACGTCTCCATAGCCCATGTCGTCAGCCATGATGTAGACAATATTCCACGGGCGGGTTTTTTGCTCCGCCTGCGCCACACGCGGGCACAGGAACGCTAGCAGGAGAAGAACGCGAAACGCTGTCATGGATGCCTCACTGTGCCCGCGGCCTGTGCGGCGTGCAAGTCCGGCCTTGGGGCAGGGGCGTTGTCTATTCCTGCACGATCTCAAAAATCGCCTCCACCTCCACGGCGGCGCCGGTGGGCAGGGCGGCGAAGCCGAGGGCGCTGCGGGCGTGGTAGCCGTCGCCGTCCTTGCCGTAAATCTCATGCAACAGATCGCTGGCGCCGTTGATGACAAGGTGTTGGTCGGTGAAGTCCGGCGCGGAGTACACGCAGCCGAGCAGCTTGATGACCCGCAGGCCGTTAATGGTGCCGTGCGCGTTGTGGACGGAGTTCAGAATTTTCTGCGCACAATCCTTGGCGGCGGCATAGCCGTCCTCGACGGACAAGCCCTTGCCGAGCACGCCGGTGGCGGTGCTGGTGTGGCCGCTGGTGATGAGCTGGTTGCCGCTGCGGATGCAGAGATTCAAATAGCCGGGCTCGAGCTTGGTGAATTCAACGCCCAGTTCTTTCGCTTTTTCCTCGGGAGACATGCAGGAAGGGTGCCGTGCGGTGCCTCGGGGTGCAATGATCAATTCATTGGCCGCCGGCCTGCAACTTTTTCAAGTCCGGCAAATCGTAATGCTGCAGGGCGCGGGGGTGGATGGTATGGAGATGGCGGTTGGCTTGGCGATCGGTCATCAATGTTTTCCATGAGGCCAAGCCATTGTGCAGGGTGAGCGGACTGATGAGCCGGGGCTCCAGCGCGGCGGCGTGTTGCGCGGCGGTCGTGGTTTCGCCGTGGGCGATGAGGTGGACGCGCTGGGTCTTGTGATGTTCGGCGAGCCATCGGGCGCATTGCAAAATATCCTCGGTGCGCAGGGCGAGAAACGAGCGGCCCAGGAGATAACCGATATACCAATCGGCGCCGGGGAATCGCCAGTTGCGCGTGGCGGTTTCGCCGAGGTCGCGCAGATCCACAATCATCACCGGATGCCCCGCGGCGCGTAGTTTGTTGGCGGCGGCCCGGGCGCTGTTTAACCCCTCGGTGGGGGTGATCAATACCGGCACCTTATCGCCCTCGGGCCAGTGCAAGGCGGGCAAACTAATGCCGGCCTCCGGGTGCCACACCATCGGGCGAGGTTGACCGGCATGGCGGATGAACATCATCCCCTCGGCCGGCGGCAGTTCAGCAACGCGTCGAATGCCGGTGATCTGCTGAAGTCGATCCCGCGTGAGGGCCGGGCGTTGGGCGGCCCAATGTTGTTCATCGGCAACAAACCAATCAAAAATCGAGCGCGCATCCTTGAGCAAGAGCACTTGCCCCTTCGGCGTCACCTGCAGGTCGGCATCGTTGCGCACGGGCACGTTGTCCGGTTCCTTGATTTCAATCATGCGCCCCTGCAGCCAACGGGCGAAAAAGCGGGCGGCCCCTTCGCGTAGGCGGCGACTGAAGCCGTGCTTTTCATTGGCCTCGACCAACGTCACGCGCTCGGGATGGCCGAGCACGGTGTACGCGCGTTGCGCCTGACGCAAGGCTTCCCAAGTGCCTTCGATCGGCACGAAATCCTGGGTGGCGGCAAGGATCAGCGTGGGTTTGGGGGCGCGAGCGAGGATGAAATCCGGATGATCAAAACCCTCGCGGATCTGCGCGAAAAGATTTTGCTCCGCATCGCCCGGGCCGGGGGATTCATTTTTGCGCCGGTGCGTGGTTATGAAACAACCCGGCGCCGCAGCCACGATGCGGTCATCGTACGCCATCAAAAAACTCGTCAAATTGCCCCCGCCAGAATTGCCCATGCAACCAAGCCGCTGGGCGTTCACATCCGGTCGGTCGGCCAGATAATCCAGCGCGCGGACGCCGTCCCATACCATCCAACGGCCCAGCCCGCCTCCGAGCAGAATGGGCGCCGGCCCGAGCACGGCGTGTTCGCTGGTAGGCTTGCGCGGCGCGCGGCCTTCGGCATCGAGCAGCTGCCGTCGTTCGCCTTGGCCGATGGGGTCGTAACACAGCACCACAAACCCGTGCTGCACGAGCAGGCGGTTGGCCTTTTGATATTCCTTGTACGCCTTGCCGTTGGCCGAGTGACCGCACGGATGGAGCACGGCCGGAAACGGCCCCTTGCCCGCGGGCCGGTAGACATTCGCCGTCACGTGAAATCCCGGTCGACTCTCGAAGAGCACCTTTTCGATCGTGAACCCTTCCTCGCGCAACACGCCCGTCACGTACGCATTCAGCGGCGTGCGCTCGGGCATTTTCCCGAGAGTCCATTGAAGAAACGTTTTTCGTTTCGCCTGATACGCTGCCAGTGCCTCGGGGGTTTTGAGCGCGATTTCCAGATCCTTCAGGCGCTGATCCAGCTTGGCGTGCACCAGTTTTCGCAGATAGGCGCGCATCATCTGCTGTTCTTTATCCGCATTAAAATCCGGCGGCAACACCCGCAGGGCAGCCGGCACCGTTTGCGCCGCGGCCAACAGAATGAGGATCAGGCGAACCATGCGGTCTAGTTTGGCGGGGCCAACTAAAGGGCGCAACTCTTTCGCGGCGCGGGCGCGGAGAGCGTAGACAGGGGCAAGGTGGAACTTGCCCCTCCCGAGGCCGTGGGAGGAACGAGTTCCACCTCGTCCCTATTGATAGTCCCTATGATTGAATTCGGGGATCGCGAACGGACGGCTTCCTGAAATTCCCTAGAACAACGGCAGGGGATTGCCGTCGCAGAGCTGGAAGGGGCGGTCGAGTTGATCGTGCAGTTCGGTGCGCGGGTCGATGCCCATGGCGCGGAAGGCGGTGGCGTGGATGTCCGCCGGGGAACAGGCGCCGGCCGCGGGTTCCGTTCCCTTCTTGTTGCTGGCGCCGTACACCTGACCGCCCTGAATGCCGCCGCCGGCGTAGGCCAGCGAGTAGACATTCGGATAATGATCGCGGCCGCCGTTGCCGTTCACCTTGGGCGTACGGCCGAAGTCGGTGAGGAATACCACTAGGGTTTCCTCCAACATGCCGCGCATCTCCAGGTCGGTGAGCAGGGCGGATACGGATCGGTCAAAGACAGGCAGGAGCCGGTCTTTCATTTTTGGAAAATGATTGCGGTGCGTATCCCAGTTGTCCCCACTACCGCCAGCAAGGTCGCTGGCGGAGAGGAGGGTTTGCACGACGGGCACACCGGCCTCGACCAGACGTCGGGAAAGTAGGAGGGATTGGCCGCCCATGTGGTCGCCGTACATATGGCGGATCTTGGGATCCTCCTTCTCTAGATCGTAGGCATCGCGCACCGGCGACCCGAGCAGCATATCGGCGGCCATGCGGGAATAATGATCGAGTTGCTCGTAGGCCTTCTCTTCACTGCGCGCGTTGTCCAGTTGGGTGAGCAAGGCGCGGCGGTCGGCGATGCGGCTCTTGTCGAGGTTCAGCTTCAGGTTCAGCTCGCGGTCGGTGTAGCGGTTAACGCCGCGCCACGGTTCGCCGGCCGGCGTGCGCACGAGAATGGGATCGTACTGGGAGCCGAGCCAGCCACCGTGTTCTCCAGATTGCTGGCCGCCGTTGTCGAACATCGAGTACGGCATGCGGATGGCCCTAGGGGTGCCGGCGGCCGGGTTGTGGAAATAGGACATCATCGATGCCAGCGACGGCCAGTTCTTGTTGCTCTTGGGCTTGGCCCCCACGGGGTTGTGGCCGGTCATATTCACGTACATGGCCGAGCCGTGGCCGCCGTGCTTGTGATGCACAGAGCGCACAATGGCGAGCTTGTCCGAGTGCTTGGCTAGCATCGGGAGGTGTTCGCAGAAATGAATGCCGGGCGTGGCGGTCTTGATGTGTTTGAATTCGCCACGAATTTCCGAAGGCGCTTCGGGCTTGGGATCGAACGATTCATAGTGGCTCATGCCACCCCACGTGTAGACGATGATACACGATTTGGCCTTGCGCTGCGGCGCGGTGGTGCTGGCGATGGCCTTGAAATAGGTGGGCAACGTCAGCCCAGCTAATCCCACGCTGGTGCGCAGGAAATCTCTTCGGCTATGGTTCAGGCTCAACATCGATTCTTGGACGTCCGACTGAAAGAAATCTACCGGATTAAATCGGATTTTTCAAGATTTGCCCCCCCCGATTATTTCGGAATCACGGCCAGAGCAAACTTGGTGCCTGCGACAAAATAGCCGAGCGGCTTGTCTTTGCTATCGGTCACCATCCACACGGCGTCGGAGTAGGTGTTTTGCTTGCGTTCGGCGCCCTTGGAAATTTCGCCGTAGAGTTTTTTACCGCCCCCATAGTCAACCCAGTAGAGCTTCACATTCTGGTCACTCTTGTTTTGGAACGTGATGATAAGGAAGGAGCCGGGCTTGCTCTTGGCCGGCGGTTTATCCGAGCCGCCGACGGCCAGCCATTTGAGGTTTTCCTCCGGCTTGGGTTCCTCTTTTTTCACGATCACAATCTTGCTGAGATCGACGCCCTTCACGATTTTCAGATTAGGCAGGGCCTTGTTGAGCTTGGCCACGCCGTCGTCGGTTACCTCGGTTTGCCAGACGTACAGTTGCTTGAGGTTTTTGAGGCCGCTCAATTGGTCCAGCGCCTTGTCCGTAATCTTGGTGCCGTACAGGTTGAGATACTCAAGGTTCTCCAGACCGGCCAGATGAGGGACGCCCGCATCGTCCACGGCCGTGCGTTCCAGGTGCAGGCGCTTGAGCTTGGACAGGCCCTTGAGGTGCTTGAGGCCTTCACTGGTGATTTTCGTGTCGCGCAGGTTCAGTGCCACCACGGTTTTCAGAGCCGCCACGGCGGATAGGCCGTCATCTTCGAGGTCACGGCCGCGTAGGTGAAATTCCACCTCCCACGCGTCCTGTTCCCCGGGCCAGGGCAGGACGAGGCCGCCACTTTTTTCGATTGCTGAAACCACCGATTTATCCGCAGCCAATCCCGCCGGCAGGCCGATGCCTAGGAGGAGTCCAATGATCAATGCTTTTTTCATGGAATGATTTTGTTGAGGGTTAGTTTAAATTCTTGGGAACGGATCCGTTGCCGGTCAGTTTGCCGCCATCGAGAATCCACGCGAGGTTGAACCGTGCCACGGCTGAGCCGCCTTTGGGGCCGCCTTCGAAATGATGAAAAATCATGCCTTCGGTGATGGTGCCCGGTCGGCCGGAGGTCATTGAGGAATAGGCGTGGCGGCCTTGGTACACCAGCTTCTTGATCGGCCAAGTCTTGCCGCCATCGAAGCTGGCCCACACCGTGCCGCGGTCACGGCCGGAAGGGCTGTCGCAGTTGCTGTAGATCAGGATGTCATGCCCTTTCACGGCCAAGCGCGTGAGGCCGGCCATGCAGCCGTAGTTGGTGTTCTGTGGACCGTCGGGCAGCACTTCGCAGAAGGTCAGGTTCTTCCAGGTATGACCTCCGTCCGTGCTGGTGGCGGTCCAGCGCCGGCGCGGGTTGGCGCCTTCCTCGGCCCAGTGCCGGCGGGAGTTGTAATAGAGTGTACCGTCGCTCAGCTCGGCGAGCGTCGCCTCACCGGTGCCCTTGGCGGGGAAGGGCTCACTGGCCTGCCACGTCTTGCCACCGTCATCACTGTAAATTGCGTTGGTGTAATGCTCGGGCCATTTGCTGCGATTGTTTTGGCCAGCGTACCAGCGGGAAGGGCGGATCAGACGTCCCTTGTGTTTGCCGTGGCGCAAGGTGATGCCGTGTTCGTTCATGTGCATGGACGGCGCATTGCCTTTGGAATCGGGCTTGATCTTGGTGGGAATCTTCTTCCACGACTTGCCGTCATCGCTGCTCACGTACACGTGGATCGGGGCGGGCGGATGGCGATCTTCCACAAACGCGATGATGTCGCCATTGGCTTCGTTGACGGTGACGCCGCCCGGTTGGAAGCCGGGCTTGGCGATGATAATTTCCGGTCCCCACGTCTTGCCGCCATCCTCGCTGCGCTTGGCGCGTACATGGCTGGTACCCCAAGTGGCGATGACTGTGCCTTTCATGGAAACCACAATGTTGCCGAACCGTTCGCCCTTGAAGACTTGTTGCAGGTCCATGTGGGGTTTTTCCAAATGCGGCTTCAAGGGGCCTTCCACTTCAGCGGCCGTGGTAATGCTTTGGCCCCACACCATCACGGCGGTCATCAACATAAGAAATGGTTTTTGCATACGGCCCAAGAGTGCCATCACAGCATCCGTTGTCAACGGGTTCGATCGGAGTTATTCACTGGTCAAGGCTCGAACGGTTTTCTAGGGTCGCTCATTCCATGCGCTGGTGTTGGTTCATATTGATCTGTCTGTTGGGATTATCAGGGGCGACGGGCTGTCTGACGGCCGGAGGCGCGGCGGTGCGCGGTCTGGATCCGGAAGCGAACGAGCGGGCGGTGCCATTGACTGCGGAGGAAATTGCCGCGCGGTATCGGGCGGCCGAACGGTCGCGGGCCAGTGCCACGGAAGCGGGGGTCGTGTTCACCTACCAGCGGGATATTCGGATAACCGATTTCGATTCGGAAGGCGAAGTGGAGCGCTTGCAGACCCGGCGGTTTCAGTCGTTCACCGATAATCGTGTACCCGTGCTGGTGCGGCGCGACGGCAAGGAGCCGACCCCGGAACAGGTGGCCAAGGAACATCGCAAGATCCGCAAAACGCAATTGAAGTTCTTGGGCACCCAACAACAGGGCGGAACGGCGGGCGAAGAAACGGATGAAGGCGATGCGCGATTGATCGTGCGCCAGATTGAACAGTACGGGGAACGGTTTGAGCCGCACCTGCTCGGCACGGAATCAGTGCAAGGTCGGCCGGCGTTTAAGCTGCAGTTTTTTGTGAAACCGGGCGAGGTGTTCAAGGACCCGATTGTGAACCTCGTGCTGCATCACCTGATCATCAAGGTATGGATCGACCGGGAGGAATTTCATTTGTCCAAGCTGGAGGCCGAACTGGCCAATCCGCTGTACGCCATCGGCGGGCTGGCCGCCAAGCTGGAGCGGTTTAAGGTGGTGGCCGTACAGAAACGGTTGTCATCCCGGGTCTGGACGGACGGCGAAGTGCGGGCCGAGGCGGCCGGGCGCGTGTTGTTTGATCCTTTTACCGTGCGCTTTGAAAGCACGTCCTCCGCCTTCGAGCCGCTCAAGTGAGCCGTCACGGCGCACGTCACGAATCGATCGTCTTCACATTGCCCTCGATGGGCTTGCCGGAAGTTTTGCCGACTGAATTGTGCGCTGCAGAGTTGCCTTCGCCCGGGCCGATAAACCGAATGGCGTGTTGGGCGACGGGTTGCTCTCGGGTGTCGTGCAGGGTGTTGCCGGTGAGGGTTACGTGGCTGCAGTTGTCGCCGGCTACGCCGATGGCGCCGTTGAGGAACTGGCTGCCGCTGATGTTGATGCGCTCGCATTTTTCCAGTTCCAGTAGCGCAGTGAGGTCGGGTTGGCCTTCGGCGGTTTCGTCATGGATGCCGCAGCCGGTGAAGGTGATGTCGCTGGAGCCGGTGAATCGCACGCCGGTGCCGTACGCTGGGGTGTGGCGGCGGAAGGTGTTGCCGCTCACGTTGATAAGGCGGGAGTCCTCGATAAGCAGGTTGCGGTGGTCGCAGGAATAAATCGTGTTGCCGCTCAGGGCGATGCCGTAGCAGCCGGTGAGGTGCACGTTGTTTTCCTGGCTGCCGATGATGTTGCCGCTAATGGCAAAGAGGCCGGGCGGCCGGGATTGATCGGGCGTTTCCTTGATGCGGATGTTCGCGCCCTCGGGCGAGCCGGTGGCTTGAATGGTGTTCGATGCGATGGTCACCTCGTTCACGCTGGCGCCTTCGGCAGTGGTATCGATGTAAATCTCGGCCGTCGGCTCAGGTTCGGTCTGATGAGATTTGTGGTTGTTGTACTCGATGTCGTTGCCGGTGATCTGCAGGTTGCGCACTTCCGACCGGTCGAGTCGGATGCCGCCCAGCCGGTTGTAGCTGATGTGGCTGCTAGCAATGTTGATCTGGTGCAGATTCACGCCATCGAGATACACGCCCACGCCGGTGTTGAAATAAAGGTGGCAATGACTGATGAGTACGTTGCGATTGCGTTGGATGAGATGAATGCCATGCCGACAGCGCGTGACTAGTACGCCTTCGAATACGGATTGCATCGTCTCGATCAGCTCAAATCCATCCGCCTCCGCGTGCGCGCCCTCCACTTCGATGTTGCGGATGGTTGGTAGGCGTTGATGTGAGGCGACGTTGCCCTTGCGGCTGCCCGGATCGCCCGTGCCGCCATGCGTGCCCACCAGCCGGAACGCCGGTCCCTTGCCGGCCATCACCACCCGCGCCGTGCCGCCCGTGCCGTCGATGCCCAACGGTCCGCGTTCGGCGAGCTTGATCTCGATGGGCTGGGTGATGCGATAGGTGCCCGGCGGAAAATGCAACACGCCGTCGCCCATCGCCAAGGCGTGCTGAATCGCCTCGGTATCATCCGCCTTCCCATCCCCAATCGCCCCAAACCGCGTCACATTGCTCATGGCAAAAAACTGCCCGCACACACGAACGCTGTCAACGGTGCGGGGCGGTTAGGCCTGAAGATCCGCGATCTTGCCAGTGCTGTCGGCGTATCTTTTCTGGTTGATACCGAGGGCGTGGAGGTGGGTGAGCCAGAGATTGGCTAAAGGAGTGCCGCGTTGGCAGTTGATGTGTTGGCTTTGCCGAAGGCCCGTGGCGGTGCCGCCGGCGACGACGATGGGCAGATCATTGTACTGGTGCGTGGTGCCGTCGCCCATGCCGGCACCCAGAGTGAAGATGGTGTTGTCCAGCAACGAGGTGCCGTTGGCTTCCTCAATTTTGTCCATCCGCTTGAGCAATCGCGTGAAGGCCAGCACATGAAACTGATCGAGCTTCAGCAGCTGCTCCACATGACGGGCGATAGAGTGAGTCATGGCGTGGTGGCTGTACGGTTTGTCGAGGATGCCTTCCCAGTTCGTGGCGGTGGTCCAGCGCTCGGGACCAACCATGAGGGTGCCCACTCGGGTGAGGCCGGCTTGCAGCGCGGTGACGAGCAGGTCGCCCATGAGGTGAATGTACTCATTGCGCGGTAGATGCTCAGCGGGCCGCTTGACCCTCGCGGCGGCGAGCTGGGTCTTCATGTTTTCGATTTTATCCATGCGCGTCTCAATGGTGCGCACGGCTTCGAAATATTCCTCGAACTTGCCGCGATCGCCGGTGCTGAGGCGGCGCTGCAGGGCACGGGCATTTTCCAGTGCAAGATCGGTGATGTTGCGCGATTGCGTGTGGGCCTGCGTGCCGAAGAGGCGGTCATAAATCTTGCGCGGATTACGCATGGACGGCGCCACGTGGCCGGTGGCGTACCACGACATGTTGTCGAAATAGATCGATTCGATGTTGTTCTTGTGATCGTTGCAGCTCAACTCCAGCGTGGAGTAGGGCGTGGCTTGGCCGATGTGATCGGCGACGATGTGGTCCAGCGTGCGGGCCAGCGGATACGCCGAGCCTTTCACCTCAAACGGCGCCACGCTGGTGAGGAAGCAGGAGGCACATTGCGCGTGCGAATCGGTGCCGTGCTGAAAGGTGCGGTCGAGCCCGGTGATCAGCGAAATCTTTTTGCGCATCGTGTTGAGCGGCGCGAGCGTCGGGGTGAAGGTGAGCGGATGGGTGCCAATCGGCACGGTCTTGCCCTCGAACCGCCACACGTTGTTTTGCCCTGCAAACTTTGGCAGCGCGCGGTCGCCTTCGCCTGGGAAAAACCCGCGGCGCGTGATGCCGTTGGGCAGGTAATAAAACGCCATGCGTTTGGCGGGGCGGGCGTTCTTTTCGCCATTGGCATGTGCGAGGCTCTCCAGCCACGGCAGACCGAGCATGGCGCCGCCGGTGCAGGTGAGAAATTGGCGTCGGGAAGTGGGAGGAATCATGGTTTTGCGTTTAACGTGTTCTTGTGATGAAAGGGTTCGCTCAGGGCTACGGCCTTGAGGATGGCGCGGAGTTGATCCTCGCCGGTCACGGCTTGGGCGGCCATGGCCTCCAGCGCCGGCGTATCGGCCGGGCCCAGCTCGCGGCCGAGCGCATAGCTCAGCAGATGCGCGATGAAGCCGCGCACAAACCGCGGTTTTTGTTGTACGAGCAGTTTTTTAAATTCGTTGAAGTCGGCAAACTTGTGCTGATTAAAGAGCACGTTGCTGACATCCACCTCGCGACCGTTCTCATACTTGTCGCGCCACACGCCGGTGGGGCCGAAGTTTTCCAGCGCGAACCCGAGCGGGTCGATCTGGTTATGGCACCCGGCGCAATCCGCGCGCTTACGATGGGCCGCGAGGCGTTCGCGGATGGTGAGCTTGGCGAGATCTTCCTCGTTCGATTCATCAAGCGGCGGCACATCGGCCGGCGGCGGTTCGGGCGGGTCATTGAAAATCACGGCGTTGATCCATGTGCCGCGGGTGATCGGCTGCGTGCGTGAGGGCGTGGAGGTCATCGTGAGCACTGCCGCGCTGGTGATCAACCCGCCGCGGCGCGGATCGGTGACCGGCACGCGTTTGAATATCTGCACCTGCACATCGCGCCCGCCGCGATTGTGGCCGGCGTAGTTGGCTTTCAGCATGGTGCTCTCCCAGGTGAAATCCGGAGCGATCAGGTCCATGACCGAACGGTTCTCGACTAGCACGGTTTCGAACAGCAGCAGTGGCTCGCTCATCATGTGCATGCTGGTGCGGTAGCCGTGGTAGTAAAAATACGGGAACTGTTTCGGGTCCGGAATGGAGGTCACCAACCGGTCGAGCTGTAGCCATTGGGCGGGGAAATTATCGAGAAACCGGCTGACCTTTTTGTCGTTCATCATCCGGTCGATCTGGGCATTGAGCACCTGCGGCTCGCTCAGCTTGCCGGTCTCGGCCAGCTCCAGCAACGTGTCATCCGGAATGCTGCTCCAGAAAAACTGCGCCAACCGCGTGGCCAACTCGAAATCATTGATGCGCTGTCGGCCGGCCGGTTTGCTGCCGGGATTCGGGCTCTCGTAGATGTACAGAAAATCCGGCATGCCCAGCACCGCGCTGACCACCTGCCGCATGGCTGATTCCCACGTCGCGCCGGCGGCCAGTTGTTGTTCGGCAAATTTCGCAAAGCGCTCCACCGTGGCCGGTTCGGCTGGTTGACGGAAGGCCCGCCGCAGCAGCTTGGTGATGCGATCCCGCACGGCTTTGGCTTGTGATGTTTCCAACTGCGGCTTGGGCGCCGCCTTCAGACCGGTGTGGTCGATTTGATCCAAACCAAAATAGAACCGCGCGGATCGCTCATCTTTGCCCGTGCATTTAAACGCGAGCGTATGCGGTCCCGGCGCGATGGCAGCGGTTAGCTGATGCTCCATGCGCGTTACGCGTGTGTCGTACAGGTTCACCGTTGGCCCGATTTTTTTGCCATCCAGATAAATATCAAACGTGCCGTAATCGCCCGCCCGCGTGAAGCCGAGCCGCAAGCCGGTGGCCGCTTCGGTGGCGATCCATTTCACCTGCAACTCGCGGTCCGCCCCTCCATTACGCCAAAACAACTGCGCATCGCCACTCCATTGATTGCCAAAACCTTTCATGTCCTGCCGGCCCGTCGGATCCTTGGGCGGTTGAGCCACCTGCACTTGGGCCGCCGCTTCCGCTTCCAGCCGACCTCGCACCGCTCCGCGTGCCGGTTGGCCCGGCGCAGCAAAGAGCCAGTTCCAGCTTTTGCATTCCTTCGCGTTGATGTCCGGACTCTCGGCGATGGTTTGGCTGAGCTTGAGGAACGACTCCATCAACAACGGCGACATCGTCAAATGATCCGCGCGGTTATCGAACCCATGCTCCGCGCGTTTGTCCTGCGGAAAGGCCGACACGCCGCGAAACCCTTCCGGCCGCTGGTTGTCGATATCCTTGCTGAGCGGCCGACTCGAAACGCGCACCTCGTTCGGCATCTTTTTAGAAGCCGGATTGAAGTAATCGCTCCGGCGGCGCAACAGCCTTTCGTTCATCTGAAAAATATCGCGGTCCAGCTCCAGCAAATCCACCACCGCGTTGTTGTACTGAAACCGGTTCATCCGTCGCATCGGCGTCGCCAAAAACGCCTGCTCCTTCGCCGCCACACTTAATAGGCCGCGCAGGGCTTCGATCAGTTGCTGTCGATCCGCCGCCCGCATGGCCGGCTCGTCTTCCGGTGGCATCTCGCGATCTTCGAGCACGGCGATCATGTCCTCCAACAACACCGGCCGCGCCTGCAAATCCGCCATCGTCTTGAACGGCAGCAGATTCACTTTCCCCTTCACCTTGCCGTCCTGCCCATGGCATTTCACACAATGCGCCTGGACCAACGCCAACGGCTTCGCTGCGCGGGTCGATGTCCCGAGCAGCATCAGGGCGATGCACGTAAAAATCCGCATGTTCATCCGAACCATTTCCAAAATCCTGACGCCGTGCATTGAGCCTGTCAATGGTGCCCGTAATTCACCACAGAGGTACCTGTGCCTCTGTGGTGAAAATAGTTGCCGAATGGGAACGGGCATTTACCCTATTGCCACTCGCTTATGAAACTGAATGTTCTTCTTCGTGGATTCGTATTTCTTTCGCTCGTCAATATTGCCCTTGCCGATGTCCGGCTGCCGAATGTGTTGGGCAGTGGGATGGTGTTGCAGCATGATTTGCCCGTGCCGGTGTGGGGCTGGGCGGATGCGGGAGAAAAGGTGACGGTCACGTTCGGTGGCCAGACAAAATCCACGACGACAGCGGAGAATGGCAAATGGATGGTCAAGCTCGCGCCGCTCAAGGCCAGTGCAGAGCCGACCAAGCTGGTGGTGAAGGGGAACAACACGGTGACGCTGGAGAACATCCTCGTGGGCGAGGTGTGGATTTGCTCCGGTCAATCGAACATGGAATGGCGCATCAGTCAGTCGGCCAATGCGGCGGCGGAAACCAAGGCGGCCAATCATTCGCAGATTCGGCTCTTCAATGTGCCGGGCCACACGGTGGCGCCGTTGCCGCGCGATCAGGGCGCGGGCAGTTGGCAGGTGTGCCAGCCGAACACGGCGTCCGGTTTCAGTGCGGTGGGGTATTATTTCGGGCGGCGGTTGCATCGCGAATTGAAAGTGCCCGTGGGTTTGATCGGCTCGAACTGGGGCGGCACGCGCATTGAGCCGTGGACGACGCAGGCGGGGTTCGCCTCGGTGCCCGAGTTGGAAAATCTCGCTGAACAAGTGAAGGGCTACACGGCCACCACGCGCGTGGGCGGCGGCACGCCGGCGACCATTTACAATTCCATGGTGCATCCACTCACGCCGTTTGCGATGCGCGGCGGCATTTGGTATCAGGGCGAATCCAATGGCGGCGAGGGGCTCAGTTATTATCACAAGAAACACGCGCTGGTGAACGGTTGGCGGCAGGCGTTTCAAAACAAAGACTTCGCGTTTTACTGGGTGCAGTTGGCAAACTTCCAGCGGCCGAATCCCGATCCGGAGGGCGGCGATGGTTGGGCAAAGATTCGCGAAGCGCAGACCGAGGCGCTCGATATTTCGCACACCGGCATGGCCATCGCCATCGATCTGGCCGATGCGCATAACCCCGGCGACATTCACCCGCGCAACAAACAGGACGTCGGCGGTCGGCTCGCGCAATGGGCGTTGCACCAGACGTACCAGCGCCAGGATCTCGTGCCCGCCGGGCCGATGTACAAACGCTTCAAGATCGAGGGCGACCGTATTCGCCTGTATTTTGATAACGTCGGCAAGGGCTTGATGGTCGGCAAGAAGGTCAAGCTCGAGCCCACGCAAGAGGTGAAGGACGGCAAGCTGGAGCATTTCGCCATCGCCGGCAAGGACCAGCAATGGCATTGGGCCGAGGCGACCATCGATGGCGACACGGTGGTGGTGCATTCGCCCAAGGTTCCGAATCCCGCCGGCGTGCGCTATGCCTTCGCCATGAACCCGGACAAGGCGAACCTGTACAATAAAGACGGGCTCCCGGCCGGACCCTTCCGCACTGAACGATGGTTGGGCGCACCGCAGGTGTTGAAATGGAATCCAATCGGCCCGGCCGCGCCGCCCAACTCCACGCCGGGCGGCGGCACGACGATTGAGTTTGAAAATAAATCCGACAAAACCGTGAAGGTGCACTGGGTACCCTACGGCGGCGGTCTGCGCTACTACGGCACCATCAAGCCCGGCGCCAAGCGCGAACAAAACACCTACGTGAATGCGACCTGGGTGGTGACGGATGATGCCGACCAGAAGCTCGGCTATTTCCGGTCGACCAAAAAATACGGCATCGCCGTGATTCCGAAGACGAAGTAAGGAAGGGAATAGGAAATAATCCAGCAATCAGAAGTCAGTCATCCGTGTGCAGCAGCCCCAAAGGGGCGGCATCATATTAGCCTAGGGCAACGCCCTAGGTTATTGGCGCCACAAAATTAGGGAGCCCTGAAAGGGCTAAACAAACCACCGTGCGAATGTGCCGCCCTTTCAAGGCTCATTTAACCCACCCACAATTTCCTTGGGCGTTGCCCAAGGCTGATATGAAACGCGCCGTTGGCGCATTCTTCGGCGGGAAAAAAGAAGGTAAATTTGTTTTGCCGCCGTTCAACTGCCCCCGTAATTTTTCCCGAACACATTCATTCCATGAATCACTTTTTTGCTTTTCTCCTTACGACCGCTCACCTCTCCGCTGCCTCCCTTCCTTGGCCGCAGTTCCGCGGACCGGATGGGCAGGGGCATTCGTCCGCGAAAAATATTCCGATCGAATGGAGTGAATCCAAGAACGTGACTTGGAAGATGCCGGTACCGGGCGAGGGTTGGTCGTCGCCGGTGATTGGTGCGGGACAGATTTGGATGACCAGTTCGCACGCGGGCGGCAAGTCGCTGCATGCCGTTTGTCTTGACCTCAAAACGGGCAAGCTGCTGCACGATGTGAAGGTGTTAACCACCACGGATCCCGGGCCCAAGCATCGATTCAACGGCTTCGCCTCACCCACGCCGGTGCTCGATGGCGAACGGGTTTATGTGCATTTCGGCCCGCGCGGCACAGTCTGTCTCGATACCGGGGGCAAGGTGCTTTGGAAGAAGACGGACCTCAAATACAACGTCATTCAGGGCGCGGCCAGTTCGCCAATCTTGTACGAGGATTTATTGATTCTCACCTGTGACGGCATTGATCATCAATTCATTACCGCGCTCGACAAGCGCACCGGCAAGGTGAAGTGGCACCAATCCCGCGCGCACCTGGAGGCCTCGGCCAAGGAAACGCATCCGGGACGGCGGAAGATCAACAAGATGGCGTACTCTACGCCGCTGGTGCAGTCCATCGGCGGCAAACCGCAGATGATTGTGTCCGGCGCGTTTCATTCCGCGGCCTTTGATCCGGCCACCGGCAAGGAACTGTGGTGGTTTCCTTACCACGGCTTCTCCATCGTCGGCCGACCTTCGTACGGCAACGATCTGTTTTATGTCGTCGGCTCCATTCGGCAGGATCACTTTAGCATCTTTGCTGTGAAACCCGGTCAGGGCGAGCTCAACGAACGCCAACGCGTGTGGCAGTTCTCCACCGGCATCGGCCACGTGCCGTCACCGCTCTTGGTCGGTAAGGAAATCTTTGCCGTGCACGATGGTAGCGTGGCGGGCTGCCTTGATGCACTCACTGGCAAGGAGCTCTGGCGCGAACGGCTCGGCGGTAATCACGACGCGTCCCCCACGGAAATCAACGGCAAGCTCTACTTCGTCAATCGCGAGGGCCAAACCACCGTCCTCGCCGCCGGCCGCAATTTCAATGTGCTGGCCAAGAACAAGCTCGACGGCATTTTCAAGGCCACCCCGGCCGTGGCCGATGGCGCGCTCTTTCTGCGTAGCGGCACGCATCTCTACCGGATCGAACAGCGCTAACCGGTCGCCGGCGTTTAGCGGGCGGTTTGTTGCGTGAGCTCCTTGAGCATCTCCAATAAGTTGCGCGTGAGGAGGGGGGAAGCGTTGGGGAGGAAACGGGAAGTGCCGAGCCAGGTTTCGTAGCCGCCCAGTTCGTGTTGGTTGGGCGGCGGGAGATAGCCGTAGCCGCCGTTGGCCAGTTCGATGAGAAACGTGTGCGGGAAGGGGCTCTTGTCTTTGATTTCCAAACCAATCTCCACCAGCACTTCGAAGGGCATGGAGACAATGGCTTGGTCGCCGATGCGGATGGCCTGAATGATGACTTTCTCCGTGCGCGGGGCGTCCGGTTCGGCGAATCGCATTGTGTGCGCGGCGTAGGAACTGGCCTTGCTGTGAAGCTCCGCGCGTTCCTTGGCCGGCAGCGCAAGAATCTTGCGGGCGCGAGCCACCTCGGTATCCGTGGGAACGCGGTAACGCAGTTCCACCTCGCGCTGGCGCATGGCGATGATGGGGGTGTCGTGATAGGTCTCAATGTCTTTCACGGCACGCCAGGCGGCGGTGGCGGTCTTGGTGGCGACCACGCGCACTTGCTCGAAGGGCGCGCGGGGCGGGCGTTTGCTGTCGAAGTCGATGTTGTTGATGTCGCCCGAGGCGCCGTTGCTCATCATGGCTACGAAGTTGTCGGGCGGATTCAGGCCGCCGACACGGTGCGGCATGATGCGGGCAAATTCCCCGAAGTAATCGGCTGACGCCATGCCGACCACGCGGCCATCCTGTTCGGTGACGCGCGGAATGCCGCCAACGTAATGCAGGGCATAGTTGGCGATCAACCCCAGCGGTTTACCGCGGCGCGTGCGGGCGTAGATCACACACAGTTCGGGATCAATCGGTCCGGCCGGTTTTACAATCGCATCGCGCGGCGGGTTCATGCGCACCTTATCCTGGAGCCCCCAAGGATTGGGATCCATTCGGCCGGGCTTGAGATACCAGCGGCGGTTGTACACCTCGCTGGCTTCCTCGGCGGAGCCGAAGCCGACCTTCGCCGGTTCCAATGATTGGATGGCTTGTATTAGAGCCTTGCGCAGTCCCTCGCGCCGGGTTTTTTCATAAGCGATCCGTCCGGGCAAGGTGTCGCCGCCTTTGGGCGCGGTGTGCGTGTGCGTGCCGGCGATGAGCATGTGCTCGGGCTTCCAACCGGTGACCTTGGCGGTGGCGGCCTTGGCTTCGTCGCACATCTCGCGGCCCACGCCGATGGCGTCCATCACGGCAATCACCGCGCGGCCCTGACCGTTTTCAAATGCCACCGCCCGCACATGCAAGGAATCGTGCACGTAAGTCGATTTGCCCGAGCGCAACTGGAACGGTTTCACCGTCGGCGAAATATCCACCACCGCCGTGCCCACCCGCAGGCCATCGGCCCGGAGGGGGAGGGTGATGAAGAGGAGGAGAAACAGTGGGGTGAGGAGGGGATGGCGGTGCATGAGGTTGGGTTACTTTTTCAATTGGTTAAGGAACAGGATGGTATCGACCATGGCGCGGGCTTCCTTGGCGGTGTGTTGGGGATGGGGCGGCCTTGCGCGTTGGTCCAGTGGGAATTGAGATCGATGGCGAGGTGTTGGAAAACGGTGGCGGCAAGGTCGCTCGGGCCGACGCGACGGGTAGCGACGTCGTAGCCCTTGCTGTCGGTTTTGTTCAGCGGGTACGGTGTTGCAGATGAAAACCAGAAGCAAATGAAATGCCACAGGTAAGACGGCAGCTCATCCTGGCTGAATCGTTTCATTTTGAATTCGAGCCTTCATTGCGACTGGGCTTCTTTTTTTCGCGTTTAGGCTTTAGCGTTTTGGGCGTTGAATTGACTGCCCCCGCCTGCCGGCTCGGCAGCGGTTCGACAACCTCTTCTTTCGGGGGAAGCAGGCCCGCGAGTTTCGTTTTCAGCGCGGCGAATTGTGGGTTGTTCGTCTGATTCCTCCATTCGTGAGGATCCCTGCTGCGGTCATACAGTTCCGTCGCACCGTCCCAGTAGCGGATGAACCGAGCGGATTGAGTGCGAACGGACATGTGACCGTCATAGACCGTGATGGCTGGTTGAGGCCGCGGAGCTTGTACATCTTTCAACAAAGGCAGCAGCGAGTGGCCGTCCAGGTGGATTGGTTTTTCGATGCGGTTCAGATCCACGAGCGTCGGGTAGATATCGAGCAACGAAACCGGCCGCGTGCAGATTTGATCCGGCTGAGTCACTCCCGGCACGCGCCACATCATCACGCTGTCCGTGGCTTCTTCCCACAGCGTCCCCTTCGTCCATTGCTGTTTCTCGCCGAGATGAAAACCGTGGTCGCTGATTAGCACGACGATGGTGTTGTCCCGGTGCGGGCTTTCATCGAGCGCCTTGATGACTCGCCCCATGTGAGCGTCGGAAAACGTGACGCTTGCCAGATACCCTCGGATTGCCTCGCGCACGAGTCCCTTGTCCTGAATCTTCTCATCCCAGCCGAGGTTGACGAACTGCTGGCCATAGGTGGGAATGTCGCTCAGGTCGTCTGCCTTGATTGGCGGCATCTTGATCTCACCAAGCGGATACATATCGAGGTATTTTTGAGGGACGTACCACGGATAATGCGGATGGAAGAGACCGCATGAGATGAAGAACGGTTTGTCGTGCTCTCGCTGGATCGCTTCGATGGCGGCGTCAGCCAATCGCTTGTCGCTCATCTGGTCTTCGTCGAGATGCGTCGCCCCCCAGTCGCGCTCGGTGAGCTTTCCGCTTGCGCTGCGAGCGATGCCGTTGAGCGGAGCGCCCGGCGGCGGCGGAGTTCGCTTGTGGTTCATTGACGCTTCGTACTGCACGCCGGTGTCGTATCCGTGCGATACCTTGCCAAACTTGGCGATCCAGTAGCCCTCATCCTGAAACGTCCTGAACAAGGACGGAAGACCATGCAGCACTTTGCTGTCGCCGACCTTAACTCCGTTACGGGACACGCCGGATTTCCAAGGCGCGACCCCGGAAAGGAACGCCGTTCGGGAAGGCGAGCAAACCGGACTGGCCGTGTAAGCATTGTGAAACAGCACGCCCTGTTTCGCCAACCGCTGAATGTTCGGCGCGACGACCTTGCCCGCGTAACGCTTTGGATCTTCGAGCAACCAAGTATTGAGATCGTCGACGATCAGCAACAGCACGTTCATCGGCTTGTCCGGCGGCGGCGCTGCGCAGGCCGAATGCGTAGATAGCGATATGATCGCGCTGGCGAAGATTGATAATACGAGTGTGAAACGCATCTACTGTCTGTCCCTTTGCTTACTGTTTTTCTTTGTTGCTGGAACTGGCAAACTCGGGAGTCTGCCAATCGGTCGGCTGTTGGCTTTGAGTTCCCTGACCGCAGTGTCCATCCGGCGTCGCAGGTCTGCAACAATTTCGGGATGGTCGGCTGAGAGGTCGCGAGTCTCGCCGGGGTCGGCCTTCAGGTTAAAAAGTGATCCTGCGGGAGTTGATGGACGTTTTCCCTCGCGACCGCTCTTGCCGCCCGGCTTCAGGTCTCGAACAAGCAGCTTCCAGTGCCCGTGCCGAATCACCGAGCCGGGCACGATGAATGATTCGTGAATCGGCTTCTCAACTTTCTCGCCCTTCATGTACGGCAGAATGTTTCGGCCGTCGATGACACGGTCGCCCGGCGGGTCGACTCCGGTGATCGCACAAAACGTCGGCAGCAGATCAATGATCGCGGTGATCTGACTGTTCCGCGAACCGGGCTCAATTACCCCCGGCCAGCGCATGATACACGGCACACGAATGCCGCCCTCAAAGTCCGTCCATTTGCCGTCGCGATACGGGCCGGCATCGCCGCCGTTAATACCGAGCACCGGGCCGTTGTCCGACGCGAAGACGAACAGCGTCTTCTCAGCGACGCCCTGCTCGTCGAGAGCTTTCATGAGTTCACCGACCTGCCAGTCGACTTCGCGAATCACGTCACCGTAAGTCCCGCGTTTGGAAGTCCCCTTGAATCGCTCGTTCGGAATCCATGGCGTGTGCGGCAACGGAGATGCGTAGTAGAGAAAGAACGGGCGTTCCTTGTTCTCCTTAATGAAGCCAATCGCGGCGTCGAGCAGTTTCGGCGAATATTCCCCGTCGGTTTTCCGCTTGATCGATTCGACTCGTTTCAGGTTCCGATAAATCCCCGTGCCCTGATCGAGATCGATCATGAATCCGTAAAAGAAGTCGAAGCCGTGACGAGTAGGATTAAACGCGTCCCATTCGCCGAGATGCCACTTGCCCACCATTCCCGTTGCGTAGCCAGCGGTTTTCAGTAGCTCCGGCGTCGTCACTTCGTCCGCGTGAATTCCAATGCGGTCTTTGTTGTAAATGACTTTGGTGCAACCCGCGCGGTGGGCGTGCGAGCCGGTCATCAATGCCAGACGAGTCGGCGAGCAACGCTGATGCACATAGAAATCGGTGAACTTCATGCCCTGCCGGCACAGTCGGTCGATGTTCGGTGTCTTGAGGGAATCGGAGCCAAAGCAACCCAGATCGCCGTAGCCCTGATCGTCCGTCATAAAGACAACGATGTTCGGCTTTCGTCCCGTCTCAGTCTCTTCTGCGCGAACGTGCGAAAACACGACGGCATTAAGCAAGAGAAAAAATATCAATATGATTCGATTCATGGTGGTCGTTTTCGTTTCGTAGCCTTACTCACCGCCCTTGGCATATCGCCGCCAGTGTTCGTTGATGATCTTTGAGTTGACCGCTTTGGACGTCACCAGATAGCGATAGCGTGAAACGTATTTCTTACCCGGAGCGATCTTGAACGGGCCTTCCACCATGGGAGCGAAGCAGAAGTAGGGTTTGTTCGGATGGATGCGCACATGTTGTGGCGCACGGAAGTTTTTCGGACTGCAAAAGACGGCGGCCGACACCTCCTGGCCGTCGATCTTCCCGGAGAAGGCGACCCAGTTGGGGCGAGTGTGATTGCCTTTCCAGCGGTCTTTGCCTTCGCTTGTAAGGTACTGCACATCGCCCGGCTTGATGCTGTGATCTTCCTTTTCCTTTAACCACTGATAGTTGCCGCGGATCGCCATGCCGCCGTAGTGGTATTTGGCGAGGCTCAAGGGTTTGTCTGTGACGCATTGCTGGACGCTGGCGATGTCGAAGAGAAAGTGGTCAGCCGGGGTTTGGTGGACGGTGACAGTCCAGACCTCGTGGAGCACATCGACCCACTTTTCACCGGTCTTCACTTTGAACGCGTGTTTGACGCTGAAGGCGACCCATTGCTCCTCTCGCTTCAAGTCCATCACCTCACGAAATTCGATTCTCCCGAGATCCTTCGCCTGATTCCAGAAGTCGACGTTCCGACCGTTGTAGCCGCTCTTCGTCCAAGCAAAAAACAACGCGTGCTGATGGGCATGATCCGCGGGATAATCGCCGGTGAGTTCCTGTCCCGTCGGCGTGTAGACGGGATGAATGTAACCGCTTCGGCGAAAGTATTTTGGCAGTCCATCAGGAACGGGTTGCGCTTTTTTAATGTACTGGAGAACCGGTTTTCCTCGCAGGGTGATGCGAATTGTGTCGGCGGTCTCCGTCAGACGCAGCTCACCGCCGCGGGCATCCTGTGAGGTGATGCTGAACGCAACGGACAGCATGAGAATGGCGATTGGGAATGGCTTCATAGCATTAGGTCTTCCGGTTGATGTTAGAATTTCAGGACTTTCCGCTTTTTCGGCGGCGGGACGAACGTGGGATCGACGTACGGTTTGCGATCGAAGGTGCCGCCGTCGCCGATCACGCGGGGATCACCCGTCTCGCGCAAGGTGTTCATCATGCGTTTCGTAAGCACGCGCAATGTCGTTGCATATTGCGGATCCGCGGCGACGTTTTGGATCTGGTCGGGGTCGCGCTTCAGGTCGTACAGCTCAAATTCCGGTCGGGGGGAGAAGGCGATGTCGAAGTGCTTCGTGTAGGCGTCGCGGTGAGTCATCAGAAAGACCTTTGTGGGGCTCGCGTCCATGTCCGGATAGGCGAGGTAATGGTCCTGCAACAAGTGCTCGACGGTGGCTTCGGGCTTGAAGACCTCGCCCATTGGCATGCGGTCCGGTTTGAAGTTCCGGATCAGCAGAAAGTCGGCTGTGCGAATGGCGCGCGAGGGGTACGGGGCGCGGTCCCGCCGTGCTTCGCCCACGTGGCGTTCGCGGCCGATGATGACGTGGTCCCGCGTGGTATCGATGACGCCGCTCTTGGCCGACTTCAGCAACGGCATGAAACTCCGGGCAATCATGTGGTCCGGCCGTTTCGAGTTAGTGGCTTCCAGTACAGTGGGCGCGATGTCCATCAGGCTTACGAAATCGTCCACGCGCCGGCCGGGTTTAACCTGATCCGGCCAGCTGACGAGCAGGGAGACACTGGAGCCGAAGTCGTGCAGGTTGCATTTGCCACGCGGCATACCGGGCATGCCGTGATCGCCGGAAACGATGACCAGTGTGTTGTCGAATTCGCCCCGCGCTTTCAGCTCGGCAATCAGCTCATGGACCATGCCGTCCCACGCCAGCGCTTCGCCCAGATAGTCGGCGAGATCTTCCCGCACCTCGGGCACGTCCGGCAGGAAGGCCGGCACCTTACCCTTGAGCGAATCGGGGTCCAGCCCCCAGATGGCCTTGGCAGAACCGCGTGTCCATTGGCGGTGCAAATTGTGAGGGCCGAACCAGTAGAAGAACGGCTTGTCGTCCGCATTGTTGTCGAGGAATTTTCGGAAGTTGGCCCGGACGAATGAAAAGATCTCTCGCTTACGCGCCTGCGGATCGTTCGCCGCGGATACGGCCTGTGAGAAATGGTTGATGGGCAGCTCAAGGTGGCGGTCTCGTCGACCGGCGTTCTTGTTGGTCGTCTTGCCCCAGTGCATGACGTGATAGCCGTTCTTCACCAGCAACTCCGAGAAGCCGGGCAGGGCCTTATACGGATCATGGGCCGGGCCATACTCGCGACTGCGCAAAAAGGCGTTGGAGCCGCACCGATAGAACGGCATCCCTGTTACCACGGCGGCCCGGCTCGGGGTGCAGCTCGGCGCACTGACGAAGGCATTGTTGAACACCACTCCACTCCGGCCAATCGCATCCAGCGTTGGGGTATGGATCACGTCATTCATTCCCGGCCGCGCCTCATCCCGATAGATGCTCGCGTAACGTCCCCAATCATCGGAGAAACAGAACAGCACATTCGGGCGTTGATCTGCCAAGGCAGTCCACGCCAGTGCGAGACTGAATAGAATGGTCGTGTGAGGCATTCGAGTCATCGTTTACTTTTTGGGATAATCCTGTTCGCGCAGGCTGTTGAGCACGGAGGCTTGCCAGGTGCGTAGTTCGCGGGAGAGCTGTTGGGTGAGTTTAGGGTGTTGCTCCGCAATGTTTGTTTCCTCGGCGGGATCGGTCTGCAGATCGTACAGCTCGGGTTTGGAACCGGTCAGGACGAGCTTGTGGCGGTTATCCAGCCACACGCGCGGGCCGGCGGTGTAGTCGGCCTCTTCAATGGGCGGTTGATGGTAGTTGCGAAAATTGCGTGTGGGAATGTCGCCCGCCAACTTCACGAGAGGCGTGGTGCCGCGTTGTTGTTCGGCGGTGAAGTAGGGCTTGGCGCCATTGCGTGTGGCGCGGCGGGCGCTGTAGCTCCAGAAACCGATCGGCTGAGGGCGCGTCTTCATCTTGCCTTCTATCAACGGCGCGAGGCTGATGCCGTCCAGCGGTTGCTCCGGCAGCTTCACGCCGGCCCACGCGCACAGGGTGGGCAACATGTCGCTGGTCACGCCGTTCACCTTGCTGATGCGGCCTTGCTTGATTTTCGCCGGCCACTCAATGAGCCCGGGCACGCGGATACCGCCCTCGTACACGTGCCCTTTCTCCTTGCGGAACGGCGTCACCACCCGGCCGTAGCTGGGCGGGCTGCCGTTGTCGCCGCAGTACCACAGCACCGTATTCTCGCGTAGGTTCAGCTCCGTCAGGCGCGTACGCAACTGGCCGATCGCGCGATCCATCGCCGTAATCTCCGCGTACCGCTCGCGCAACACCTCGCGCAAGGGCCGTTTCGTCCGTCGACCGGTTTCATTGGAGGTGAGGCTCACCGTGCGCTCGGCATATTCCTTGGGCAGGTTGTCGTACAGGGCGAGATCTTTCGGTAATCCACTGTACGGTTCATGCGGCGAACCGAACCAGACCACGGCTAGAAACGGTCGCTCGCGTTGCTTCGCGTCTTCAATGAATCGGATTGTCTCATCAATCGTCACCTCCGAGCCTTCGCCTTTGATGACGACAGGCGGACCGCCATTGCGCGAGAAGGGCGGGTCCATCTCATAAAAATTATCGTGCGACACATAGTCATGAAACCCCATCGCGCGCGGGTTGGTGGGTGAACTTTTCTTTACCGGCCCCACATGCCATTTCCCAAAATGTCCGCAACGATATCCGGCCTTGGCCAGCAGATGCGCGATGGTGATTTCCTGCGGCCGCAGCGAATAGCCCGGCGCAAAGGTGCCGTAGCGATTGGGATGCCGACCGGTGAGCACACTCCCGCGCGTGGGCGAACACGAAGGATGCCCCGCATAAAAATGATCCAGCCGCAGCCCCGTCCGCGCCATCTCATCCATCACCGGCGTTTTGAGATGCGGATGCCCGTTGTACCCTGTCTCCGCCCAACCATGATCATCGCCCATCAGCAGGATAATATTCGGCCGATCAGCCGCGTTAATCGTGACCGCCCACAAGGCTGCCAAAAGGAAAAAAAAGCGCATGCCCAAAGGAAACCGTGCCCTCAGCCAAACCGCAAGCCTGTGATTAATTGGTAGGCAATTTCACCTGTTTCCCATCCAGCCAGGTTGAAAGGACTTGGGTGGTTTTGACGTCGTCGGTTTTGCAGGTGAGGAGGTTGCGGTCGAGGATGATGAAGTCGGCGCGTTTGCCGGGCTCGAGGGAGCCGATTTCCTTTTCGGCGCGCATGAGCCAGGCGTTGTTGAGGGTGTAGTAGCGGATCATTTGCTGGCGGTGGGCAAGCCATCACGCAGGCCATTGGCCGGTTGCGCCGGAGTTTCAAACACCAAGCCAAGGCTCAGCATCACGAGCAAAGAAATCTTCGTCTTCATCAGTCGGGAATGAGCGGGCACCCTACGGGCAGACTGATGCGGAGGCAATCTTTCGTGCTCAGCTTTGGCCCTTTTGCCGGCGGAGCGTTTCCGAAAACTGCCGCGGCGTGAGAATTGCGCAGCGGCCATACGTCTTCAATTCCAGCAAATCTTTGTCCCCCGTCACGATGCAATCCGCGTCGGCCGCACGGGCCAATCCAAGCACATGCAGATCCTTTGGATCACGGCATTCCTCCGCAGGCACTTTGGCGGGTTTATGGAAGCGGGCGTTTTCCTGAAACAACTCATCAATCGCCGCCACGGTTTCTTCCGGTAGCTTGATCTTGCGGCGCAGGTTTGTGCGCACCTCGTTCGCCAGCGCGTTGCTCAGGTAAACTTCATGCGCATCCAAACATACCTCCACCACCGCTGCGCACAAGCCATGCGTGGCGAAGGCCGCCACGATGACATTGGCATCAAGCACCACCTTCACGAGATGGCCTTAAAGACATCCTCATCCGTCAGAAACCCCTGCGCCTCGGCAAAGGGCAATGTCTTCCTCCGGAGCATGCGAAATTTTTCCACCGCCACATATCGCCGCAACGAGTCCCGCACCAAGTCGCTAACGGGCTTACTTTGCTCCCGGCTGATCGCATCCAAATCTTCACGCAGTTCTTCGGGCAAACGAATGGTCAATGAATTCATGCAAGACAATGTAATGCAATTGGTCTTGAACGTCAATGCGTCAAGCTACGGCGCCCGAAATTTCAGCGTCGGACCAACAGGCAGGCGGTGGCGGCTGTGGTCGGGGGAGAGATCGGAAAAGGCGGGGATGGACTGGGGCCGGGTGAGGTGACTGTCGCGAATCAGGAGGCTGCGGATGATGTTAATGTGTGGATGAACGAGCGGCGAGAGACCGTCGAAGGCGTCCGGGGATTTAAACTGATCGCCATCGCCGGCACGGGTGGTGGCGAGCAGGGCGTAGCGTTGCTTGGGTTGGAGGGCAATTGGCTTGGGGAGGGCAATGTAGCGGAAGGCGCCGTCGAGCTCGGCCTTGGTTCCCTCGGGCACAGTGACACGGGCGATCTCGGTGGGCGGCGTGGTGTCCATCGCCACGAGGCGAATGGTGTGGGCGGTTTTGAGGCCGCGCCGTTTGCCATTGGGATCCGGTAGGCTGGGTTGGTCGCGCTGGGTTTCGTCGGGGATGGCGCGGGCGGGTCGGATGGGTTGATCGCGATCATGGTCATCCCACAGGCCGAGATGGGTGACGCGCTTTGCCTTGGCGGTTAGCGTGAATTCAAAACCAATCTCGCCGGTGACATCGTTGCGCAGATTGTGCCAGCCTTCAGTTTGGATGAGGGCGGGACCCGGCTTCAAATTCAAATCGCGCGCGTGACCGCGATTGTGGATTTCTAATAGCTCGGCGGCCAGTTGCTTGGCCAAGATGGTATTGGTCTCAACCTCGTCGTCTTCGTAAAGGTTTTGCTCCAGATCATAAAACGCGCGCGGAACGGCGGCGCCCAGATGGCTGTCGCGAATGGACGGCAGGGCGAGGCCGCCTTCCACGAGCAGTTTGTGCGAGCCTTTGCGAATGACGAGCGTATCGTTGGAGAACGGCGGGCCGAGGTGGCAGAAGAATACGCGCGGTCGCAAGTCCGGCTTGGGGGTTTTAGCGGTCCAGTACGCGAGACAATCGTGGCTGTCCTGCGCCTCGTGCGAGGCGAGTTGATGGCCGGTTATGGTGGCCAGCGTTGCGTAGAGGTCGGTGAGGGAAACGATGGATTCATTGAGTGTCCCGCCCTCGATTTTATCTTTCCAGTACACCAGAAACGGCACGCGAATACCGCCTTCCCAGAGCTTGGCTTTCTTGCCGCGCAGCCCGCCGCTCTCGCGGTTGCGGCCGAGATTGTCGCCGACGTTGGGGCCGTTGTCGCTGGTGAAAATGATGAGCGTGTTTTCGATCAACCGATGACCCGGCCAGCGCGGATCCTCGGTGTCGCGCAAAGTTTCCAGCAGTTTGCCGAAGGCGATGTCGTTTTCCAGAATCATGTCGCCCCGATCGCCGGCAGGTGTGCCGTCGTTCCATCGGCTGACGCCTTTCACCGCCTCGCCATCGATGGTTTTGGGCACGGCATAATCGCCGTCTTTCTCATTGCGCTGGTAGTGGTTCGCGTTGGGAACGTAGTAGAGGAAAAACGGTTCCTTGGCGCGGGCTTGGCGTTGGAGAAAGGCCTGGGCTTCGCGCAGGTAAACGGGGCCAATCTGGGCAAGATCCCAATCCGGCGCGGCGAAAATGCGGCGCTCGCGGTGCTTGAACCCAATCCGGCGCATCCGGTCGCGGTCGGTATAGGTCCAGCGATCGTTGCGAATGTAAATGCGCGGCTCGGTGTCGAGCGAATCCTCGGTGTTGCCGGGCACGCCAAAGAATTCATCGAAGCCATGATGCGTCGGGCCATCGAGCACGGGGCGCGTGAAGTCGACATCCTCGTAATAATAATCGGTGGCCGGCTTGCCCGTGCCGTTATCGAATGCCATGCCCACATGATATTTGCCAATGGCCGCCGTGCGATAGCCGCGCGTCTGTAGCATCTCCGGCAATGTGCTGAGCGCGCGCTGGATCATCGGCGTATTGGGCCCGTGCGGCAACCAGCCCTGTTGCTTGAGATATGCGCGGTGAGCAAAGCGGCCGGTCAACAGTGCGTACCGCGTGGAGGAACACATGGAGGCCGGCGCGTAGGCATTATTAAACACCACCGCCTGCTGGGCGAACGCCTTGAGTTGCGGCGTGCGTTGCGTGAGTGCAATCGGCTCCGCCTTCGGTCCCATGCGGACGCCAAGATACGCGCTCGTATCGCCGATCCCCATGTCGTCGGCCATCATCAGGACGATGTTGGGTAAAGCGGGCCGAGATGGTTCCGCGGCCAAGGACGCGGCCCAAATGATCAGTACCCCCAGCAGTTGAGCAACGCGCGACTTCAACTTTCCAGCCCGTGGAGGGTGCTCTTCGTGCTGCTACCGAACTGATCAATCTCCACACCCATGCGTTGGGCAAGGGGGACGAAGAGGTTGGCGAAGGGCGTGTTGTTGTCCGGATCGTGGGCGGCATGGTGGCCGTGTTTGTAACCACCACCGGCAAGCAGAATGGGTAGGTTGTGCCAGCTGTGAGAGGAGGCGTTGCCGAGGTTGGAGCCAAACAGGACGGCGGTGTGGTCGAGTAGATGGCCGCCGGCTTCCTTCACGTTCTTGAGCTTGGTGAGAAATTCGCTGAACACCGAAAACTCGGCCGCCTCGATGCGGGTAAGCTCCTCGATCTTTTGCTCATCGCGGCCGTGGTGGGAGAGCATGTGCCAGTCGGTGCGGACGCCGGGAATGTTGCTGGGCACGGCGTTCATGCCGCCGAGGGAATAGGCGATCACGCGCGTGGAATCGGTCTGTAACGCCAGCAGGGTGAGGTCGTTCAACAGACGTTGCTTGGCGAGGATGTCGTTGCGGTCGGCGACGTCCTGCGGTTCTTTGTAGTTGATCTTCGGCTTGGGGCGTTTGGCCCATTCCTTGTTTTGCTGCAGCCGAATCTCCAGCTCGCGCACGGAGGTGAAATATTCATCCAGCTTCTCACGGTCGCGCGCGCCGAGGGAAATGCTGAGCAGCTTGGCGTCGTCCAGCACGGTGTCGAGAATGCTGCGGCCGCGCTCGAGGTTTTTCAGTTCCTCAGCCACTTCCTGCTCGGTGCCGTCCACAAACAACTGGCGAAAAATTTTGGCCGGATGCGTCTGCGCGGGGATCTGCACGCCATTGGCCGTCCACGACAACGACGAGCCGCGCGCACCGATGGTCATCGAGGGGAACCGCGTGGCCGCGCCGACGTGGCGGGCCATCAATTGATCCAGCGAGATGGTGTTCTTAAACCCGGCCAAGCCCGGGCGAGGCGAGCTGGTGAGCCAGGTCAGTTCGCTGGTGTGCCCGTTGGCGCCGTTGGAGTTCGGATGCGACAAGCCGGAGAACACGGTGAACTCCTTCCGGTGCTTCTCCAGCTTTTGCAGGTACACCGGCGCTTTGTAGTTTGCCCCGGCCTCAGTGGGGATAAAGTTAGGCGCGTGAAAGCCGAGCCCGGCATTCATTGCCACAAACCGTTTCGGCGCGGCGGCGGCCTTGGCAAAGGCGGGCATCATGGCGCTCAGAAAGGGAAGGGCCACAGAGGCGCCGGTGCCTCTCAGAAAGGCGCGGCGGTTCAGTGAAGTCTTGGTGGCGATGAAACTCATGTTATTTGTTCAGGAAAATTTCGGATTGGATGATACGATGGATGAGGTCGCGAAGGCGATGTTTGTTTTGGGCAGTGTCGGCGACGATGCGGTCGAGCTCGGCTCGGTCGGAGAAGCCCAGCTCGCGGCCGGTGGCAAAGGTGAGCAGCTTGCTGGCCAAGGCGCGGGCGAGGCGGTCGTCGTGGGTGGCGAGGTAATCGCGATAGGCGGCGAAGTCCGGGTAGGCGCTGCCGTCGGTGAATTGGCCGGAGCTGTCCACGGGCGGCCCGAGGCGGTACTGCACTTTGCGGCCGCGCACGACGGCATCCACGCGTTCGCTTTCGGAATGGCGATTGCGGAAACGGTCGCGGCGGAGGCCAATGACGTCAAAGCTTTCCAGCGCGAACCCGAGCGGATCAATCTGGTCGTGGCAGGAAGCGCAGCTGGCGACATCCCGATGTTTATCCAGCAGCTCACGCAGGGTGGCGGCGCCGCGGATGTCCGGCTCCACGCCAGGGATGTTCGGCGGCGGCGGGGTGGGGGTGATGCCGAGGATGCGTTCCATCACGTACACGCCGCGCACCACGGGCGAGGTGGCGGAGCCGTTGGCGGAGACCTTGAGTACACTGCCCTGGCTGAGGAAGCCGCCGCGCCAACTGTTGGCGGGCAGGTTCACTTTGCGGAACTGCGAACCGGTCACGCCGGCGATGCCGTAGTGCTCGGCCATGCGATCGTTGAGCAGGGCGAAGTCGCTTTTCACGACGTTGGCGACCGGATGATTGCCGGCGATTAGTTCGCGCAAAAACGCCTCCGTCTCGCGCGACATGGAGAAGCGCAGGTAGGGTTCGTACTCCGGATAGAGTGTGCGATCGGGCACGGTGAAATCCATCTCGCGCAGGTTCAGCCAGGCCTCGGTGAAGTCCGTGATGAAGCGGGCGAAACGCGCGTCTTTCAGCAGGCGCTCGGTCTGGGCGCGGAGGTTGGGGCGCAGTTTGCCGGCGCGGGCGAGTGCGAGCAGTTCGGCATCCGGCGCGGTGCGCGTGAGGAAATAGGACAGGCGACTGGCCAGTGCAAAGTCGTCCTGTGCCCCGGCTGGTTCGCGCAGGAACAGAAAATGCGGCGAACACAAAATCGCTCGGGCCGCCGTGCGCAGCGCCGGTTCAAAGGCCTCGCCCTTGGCGCGTTCGGTCTCGAATAATTTTACGTACGGCGCGACTTCGTTCGGATCCACCGGCCGACGGAACGCCGCTGTGGTTAGCCGTCCCAGCGCCTGCTCGGCATCGGCCTGTTCGTCGGTGGATTTGATTTCGAATCGCGGTATGTACGATGATCGGTTTCGGTCGTTCGGATTGCGCGGCGGAATCTCCGTGCGTTGGATGCCCGCAAATAGCAGCTTGTGTCCGGCCGAGGGAAACTCCTCGAACAACGGCCCTTCCAGCTCCACTGAATGAATGCCGAGCCCCGGCGTTTTCACCGTGCTCAAGGGAATTTTCTCTTTGCGCCGTCGGCCGAGATCGGGATCGATGATTCCGTACGGCTCCACGCTGATCATATATTGCGCGCCGATCTTCACGGTCAACTCCACCGTGTGCATCTTGTCCGGGCCGCCGGGCGGAAATGAAAAATAGCCGACCACCGGTTGGGGCAGGCCGCGTTGGTAGGTGGTTAGGCCAACCGAAAACGTGACCGGCTGATCGGTTTGATAGGCAAACCCGTGGACCTTCACCCGGTAAACCCCTTCCGTCCGTGTGCGGGCCGAGCGGATCATGCCTGAGGGGTAGCCGGTGCGCTGGAACCGCACGATGGAATCATCCTTCAGCTTCAGCCAAGTGTCGTCGAGAAATCGTTCGCCGCCCTTGTCGAGCGTGTAGCGCCCCACGATCTTATCCGGCTTGGGCTTCTCCGGCGTCCGGGCAATCGCGTTGTCCAACACCACATTCGCCGCCTTCAGGTATCGCTGCATGTGTTGCATGGAAATGCCGAGCGCCTGGCCGACGTTGTCGAATTCATGCGAGCGCCCGTCCTCCGGTAGCATCTCCTCCAGCTCCAGCGATATGCCGAAGAGGTCGTTCATGGTATTCTCGTACTCGCGCCGATTGAGCCGGCGCAACACCGTCCCTTTCGCCGCCGCGTGCGCCTGCACCAGTCGCGGTCCCAGTGCCGCCCGAAACGCCGCCAGTTCCTTCGCCTCCGGTCGATCCGTCACCTTCGCCGGGGGCATCTCGCCCGCCGTCACGCGATCAAAAAGCCGTTCCCATTTTGCAAACACCGCCGGATCCGAAAGATCGCGCCCGAGCTTCTCCAGATCCAACCCGCCCTTCGCCGCGCCCTCGCCGTGGCAGTCAAAACAATGCGCCTCCAAAAACGCCGCCGTCGGCTTGTCAAAAGCCCAAGCGGCCGCACCACTCAGCAGGCACACAATGAAAATCGCACTTCGCATAAACGGCCCTGAGCCTAGCGACTAAAGGGCGTGGATCAAGCACGCAAGGCAACCTCCCGCCAGCATTAGAATGAAATGAATGTTTTTCATGGGTCGGGAAAGGATGACGCGCCACAAGCGAGTGGCAACCAGAATCGCCCGCGTTTGTCCCTGCGAACAGTGTTAAAATAATTCTGAAATTGGCTGACCGCCTTCGGTGACGATGGGGATGGGGCGGCCTTGCGCGTTAGTCCAGTGGGAATTGAGATCGATGCCGAGGTGTTGGAAAACGGTGGCGGCAAGGTCGCTCGGGCCGACGCGACGGGTAGCGACGTCGTAGCCCTTGCGGTCGGTGCTGCCGATGACGCGGCCGTGGTTGAGACCGCCGCCGGCCATGACCATCGACATGACGCGCGCCCAATGGCCGCGTCCGGCGGTTTTGGTCATGACGGGGGATCGACCGAATTCGCCCATCATTATAATCAACGTGTCGTCGAGGAGGCCGCGTTGCTCAAGGTCGGTGACGATGGCATTCAAGGTGCGATCGACACGGGGCATTAGCGGCTTGAGCCCCTTCGTGATTCCGCCCCAACGAACTTCGTCGCCGTGATGGTCGAAATAGCCCCACGCGCCGCTGACGAGCACAAAGGTCGAGCCGGCTTCGACGAGGCGGCGAGCGAGCAGTGCCTTTTGGCCGATGCTATCGCGCCCATAAAAATCGCGCATCTTAACGGTCTCTTCATCGAGATTGAAAGCGCGCTTGGCGCGGCCGGAGAGAACCGTGTCGAGCGCTTGTTGCGTGTAATGATCGAGCTGCGCGACGGTAGGATTGTTGTCGAGATCACGATGCATACGATCGAGCTGACCAAGCAACGAGCCGCGTTCGCGAAGGCGCGTGGTGGAGAAGCCCTCAGGCAATGCAAGGCGGCCGGCCAGGTCTTTGCCTTTCACCGGCGCGAAATCTCCACCCAAGTGGCCGGCCTCCCAAACATCCGAACGCCACGAATCGGCGAGGCCCACAAAGGCCGGCATACCTGGATGATTCGGCCCGCGAAACTTTGCCGCGATGGAGCCCATAGAAGGATAGCCACCGCCATCCTTGCCGTCGTTGGTGCGGCGCGCCAGCGGATTGCCGGCCTGCATGGTGATTGGCGTGTGGTTGCTCGCGCTGCAATCCACTCCGCGCAAGAGGGTGAGCTTGTCCATTAGCTTGGCGGTCAACGGCAGATGCTCGCTTACGCGCACGCCGGGCAGCCGAGTGGGAATACTACCAAACGGCCCGCGGATTTCGCTGGGCGCATCAGGCTTGGGATCCCACATATCAATGTGGCTCGGCCCGCCTGACAGCCAAAACAGAATAACGTTTTTTTTGCGCTTCGGCTTACCCGCCTTCGCCGCTGCCGCACGCTGTTGCAACAGCATCGGCAATGAAAGTCCCGCCATACCAGTGAGCCCCGTTTGCAAAAACCACCGGCGCGAATTGACACGCAGCAAGTCGCCGCCCGCCGGACTAAAGAGAGGGGCAATCCCACTATCGGAGTGCTCGGATTGATTGCAATGCTCGCTCATTTTTCGATTGTGCACATATGATTCGTTTTCAGAAACCATCAATCCAGTTTCGAAAAACCCTGCTCACGCAATATTTAGAAGACACAAAAAAGCAAGATATTCAGCGCAAATGAAGATGCCCGAGCTAATAATCAGTTCCCTGTCCGTCGTCTGTTCCTCGGTCAATGGAGACAACTGGTTGTATTCACCGTCATTGGAACTGAACAATGTGATCGGCGAGCAAGTATCAATTCGAGTTGCGTGTGGAAGACCGGAAACTACAATTCCAGCCACTGATCCTGATGAAAACCACTCCCTTATCTCCTGAACTCTTTCAACAACACCGCGACGTAACGCGGCGTTTCTTTCTCCAACTGGGTACCGCGGGAGTGACGGCGATGGGCGGGCGGGCGTTGTTTGCCGATGAGGCTGCAGATGCCAAGTTGATTGCCGAGGCGGCGGCGGATTTGGAGTATCTGACGGTGGCGGCGGAATTCGGCACGGTGGAGCGGGGCAATCCGCTGCCGTACAAGCTGCCGCTGGAGAAACGGCTGGAGGTGGGGCTGGAGCGCAAGACGTGGAAGCTCGACGTGATGGCCGATCCGAAGAGCAACGCGCAGCTCGGCAACCCGCTCTCGCGCGCGGCCGGCAACGCGCTGGATTTTCCCACGCTGATGCAGCTGGCCGAGCGGCATTCGGTGAAATTCTTGAAAGTGATTTCCTGCCTGAACATGAGCAAGCCGCTGGGGATGGGCCTGTGGGAAGGCGTGCCGTTGCGAACGGTGTTGTGGCGCACGCAGCCCAAGGCGAATGTGCGCCGCGTGTTTTTTTACGGGCATCACAATGACGATCCGAAGCAGATGTTCCGCGGCTCGCTGCCGATCGGGCGGGTGCTGGAGGATCCGCCCGGCGATCTGCCGGTGATTCTGTGCTACAAGCTCAACGGCCAATGGCTCAGCGGCAAGCGCGGTGGGCCGGTGCGGATGATCATCCCTGAGGCGTACGGATTCAAAAACGTGAAGTGGCTTAAGAGTGTGGTGCTCACCAACGAACCGTTTGCCAATGACACCTACGCCGGCGGCAACAACGACGTCGATACGTGGATGAAATCCATGGCGCGGTTCATCTATCTGCCGCGCCGCGAAAAGGCCGGCGCGCCTGTGGCCGTCACTGGCATGGCGCAGGTGGGCGTGGGCGGCGTGAGCAACGTTCAGGTGTGCGTGCTGCCCCGCGGCAAAGCCTGGCCGGCTGAGGATCCGTACCTCACCAAGGCGCCATGGCGCGATGCGCAGCTGCTGCCGGCCCCGACGCATTGGGGCGAGGAATTGCCCGGCGGCAAACTGCCCGCGGGCGTTTCGAACTTCACCGATGCCGGCCGCCCCAAGCATTGGCCCCAACGTTACACGCTCGCGCACTGGGCCACGCTGTTGAAAGGCTTGAAGCCCGGCGAGTACGATGTGTATTGCCGGACCATTGACAACAAAGGCATCGCCCAGCCGCTGCCGCGTCCGTTTAAAAAATCCGGCCGCAATGCCATTTCAAAAGCGCAGCTGACGGTGGAGGGTTGAATTTGAAAGAAACATGAAAATGAAAAACAATCATTGGATTCGAGGGACGATTCTGCTCTCCGCCGCGTTGGTGTTGAGTCATGCAGTGCAGGCGCAGTTTCGGGATGTGAGCAAGGAGTGGGGGTTTGCCGGCGGAGGTAAGGCGGCATTTGGGGATTTTGATGGGGACGGGTTTGTGGATTTGTTTGCGGGCAAGCTGTGGCGCAACGTGGGCGGGAAAAAGTTTGTCGAGGCGAAGGAGAGCGGTGCGCCGGGGGGCGAGGTGATTTTCGCGGATTTTGATAATGACGGGCACTTGGACTTGTTTCAATTCACCGGCGGCGGGTCGCTGCATCGCAACACGGGCAATGGGAAGTTTGTGCCGGTGAAATTTCCCAAGCTGCCCACAGTGAACTCACGCGGGGCGGTTTGGCTGGACATCAACAATGACGCGCGGCTGGACCTCTTCGTGGGCGGCTACGAGATTTGGCAGAAGTCCGTGAACCCGGACGCGATTTTTCTGAACGGGCCGGACGGGTTCAAGGAGCACTGGCGCTCGGCGAAGGGCAACTACTCCGCGCGTGGCGTGACGGCGGCGGATTTTAATGAGGACGGGCACGTGGATGTGTTTGTTTCCAACTATCGCCTGCAGCCCAACCACCTGTGGCGCGGCGACGGCAAGGGCAAGCTGGAGAATGTCGCGGCGGCCTTTGGCGCGGCGGGCAAGCCCAAGGCGGTCATCAATTACACGGGCGGCATCCGGTACGGCATTAGCGGACACACCATCGGTTCGGCGTTCGGCGACCTCGACAACGACGGGCATCTCGACTTGTTCGTCGGCAACTTCAGTCATCCGCCGAAGGTGCAGGATCGCCCGGAGTTTCTGCGCAACCTCGGGCCGAAGGGCGGTTTTAAGTTTGAGGATAAATCCGCCGGCGCCGGCCTCGCGTGGCAGGAGTCCTTCGCCTCGCCCACACTCGGCGACTTCGATAACGATGGCGATCTCGACCTCTACTTCACCACCGTCTACGCCGTGGGCAGCTACGGCATCAAGAATTTCCCCGTGCTCTACGCCAACGACGGCAACTGGAAATTCCGCAACGTCACCGCGCCCGAGAAGGTCGGCGGACTTGGCGCCACCTATCAAGCCGCGTGGGGCGACATCGACAACGACGGCGACCTCGACCTCTGCACTGCCGGTAAAATATTCCTCAACGAAAACCGCAAGGGCAACTGGCTCACGCTCACCCTCGCCGGCGATGGCAAGACCATCAATCGCTCCGCCGTCGGCGCCATCGCGCGCATCAAACTCGGCGACAAGATTTTAACGCGCCACGTCGAGACCGGCACCGGCGAAGGCAACCAAAACGACCCCCGCCTTCACTTCGGCCTCGGCCTCCACAAGGCGCCCGTCACCATCGAAATCACCTGGCCCGGCGGCAGGAAAACAATGACGAAGGAGCTGGCGGTGAACCAACATCATCGAGTGGCGTTTGAGGCGAAGTAACGCCTACTTCTTAAAAATATCCGGACCCGCCACCGGTCTCATCAACGTTCGTATTTCGGGAAGATCGCGGGGGTGGGGAAGCGGTCTTGGTGGGTGGTGCGGGCGTCGTGGAGGTATTCATCACGAGGGACTTCGAGGATGGGCCAGCTGCTGGGGTGGATGCGCACGATTCTTCCGGGCCGGAAGCCTTCGGTAACAAGATCGGTTTGCAGGCTGATTTGGATGCCACTGCTTCCCAAGGGGACGTTTCCTTTCGCCTTGGTGATATTGGCTAAAATTCCTTTGCTCGCCATCTGGGCGGTTCCGGCGGTGCCGCTTGCCCAGTGTTTCAGGGTGTTCTCGGCGGAAGCGAGCATGGCGCGTTGGCCTTTTTTGAAATCGGCATAGAGCGAGGCATCCATGCCGCCGAAGAGCGTGGCAGTGACTGTTGCGTGGCCAAATTTACCGTACTCGACGGAATCAATCCAACCGGGCATCCAGCGGCTTTTGATGAATGCCTTGTGGGTTTCGGTTTGGGTTTCAGTGGCGCGTTCCATGGCGGCCTCGTCCAGCCAGATGTCTGAGATGTGAAACTGCATGAAGACGCCGCCGGGAGTGGGTTTCCAGGTGATGCCCAGCTGGACGGTTTGGTCTTCGAGGGTTCGCTTGCCGTTGGCTGGCCAGATTTTTTCGGCGATCAGGTCCTGTACGTTCAGGCGTTCGCGGCCTCGCCAAAAGCGGGTGGCGGCGTCAAAGGTCAACGTTTCCTCATGGGCCTGGCCGCCGCCTGCTTTGCGTTCGCGTCGGGCGGTGATGAAGCCGGCTTGGTTTTTGAGGGTGACTTCCTGGAGCTTCCAAACCAATCCATGCCGCTGGCAATGGCTGGGTTCGTCTTCGAGTAGCAGCACGTGGTTCTCGGCCGGGGCCGTGCCGATGCCGGCGTTGCCTAGTTTCTTTAAGCGGTTATCGATCGGCAGGACCGGCACGGAGGAAATCTTCGGGTCCGGCGGGAGAAAGGCATGCGCATACATGACCGTGCCCAACGGGATATCTCTGAGATCGGCCGGGGCTCCATGATAACGAACCGTGCCGTAGGGAAGCAGGGCGAAGGGCGATGGGCCGGTGAAGCGGAACCTGCCGTTTCCTTGGATCCGAATACTGCCGCGACGGTTGGGATGATCCACGAAGGTTAATTCGCCTCGGTAGGAATGGGCCTTTTCCAGCGGGGGGAATTTTCCAGGTTCAGGCCGGAACGGCGCGTCCTCAGCGAGCAGCGGGTTCAGGGGCGCAAGCAAAGCAACCAGGAGAGGGAGCGTGGGTTTCATGATGGGCTCCCTTGAGTCAGTATTTCGGGAAGATGGCCGGGGTGGGGAAGCGTTCTTCGGGGCTGTTGCCGCCGAGGTATTCCTCGCGGGGAATGTTGACGTTGGGCCAGTTCCAAGGGCGGACGCGGATAATGCGCCCGGGGCGAATGCCTTCGATGATGAGATCGGTCTTAAACTGGATCTGAATGCCGCTGCTGCCCAGAGGGATTTCGCCTTTTATTTTGGTGACCTCGAGGATGGGGCCTTTGCTCGCCATGTGCGCTGGGCTGTAGGCGCCGTGCGTGTGCTTGAGGTTGCTCTCCACGGCGTTCATCAGAGCGGGCGTGTTCTTCTTGAAATCGGCGTAGAGCGATTCGTCCATGCCGCCGAACAGGGTGGCGGTGACCGTGGCGGTCCCAAACTTGCCGTACTCCACCGCATCGATCCAGCCGGGCATCCAGCGCGTGCGAATGAAGGCCTTGTGGGTCTCGGTCTGGTTGCGGGCGGCGCGTTGCATGGCGACGTTGTCCAGCCAGATATCTGAGATATGGAAGCGGGTAAAGATGTTGCTCGCGGTGGGTTTCCAGGTGATGCCGAGTAGAACGGCTTGGTCACCGAGGGCTTTCTTGCCGCTGGCTGGCCAGATGCCCTCCGCGATGAGATCGGCGACCGCGAGCTTCTCGCGTCCGCGCCAGATGCGGGTGGCGGCATCGAAGGTTAAGGTTTCCTCTTCGCCTTTATTGCCGCCGATTTTGGCTTCGCGGCGAGCGATGATTTTCCCTGTGTTGAGCTTCAGTTCCACTTCCTGGAGCTTCCAAATTTTGCCTTCGCGTTGGCAGAAGCTGGGTTCGTCTTCCAACAGGATGAGATGGTTCTCGGCCGGGGCAATACCTTTGCCGCTGTAGCCGGCGGTCTTGTTCCGGTTGTTGACGGGGAAGACTGGCACAGAAGAGAGTTTGGGATCCGGCGGGAGAAAGCCCCGGGCATGGAGTACGGTGCCGATGGGGATGTCCCGCAAACCGGCCGGCGCGCCCTGATAGCGAATGACGCCGTAAGGCAACATGGCGAAGGGGTGCGGCGCGTTACGGAAGTAGGTGCCTGCGCCCTGGATCCGGAGACTGCCGCGGCGGTTGGCGTGGTCGACAAAGGTCAGTTCACCGCGGAAGCCATGCGCCTGAGCGAGCGAAGGGAATTGGCCCGGCTTGGGTCGAAAAGGTTGGTCTTCAGCGTGCGCGGGAAATGCCAGCACGAGCAGGCTCAAGGAGAGTGCGGCGAGTCTGCGGGCCAGTTGATGCGGAGCCATGGTCGATCCTAGGGGTTAATATTTCGGGAAGATGGCCGGTGTCGGGAACCGGTTTTCGGGGCTGTTGTTGAACAGATATTCCTCTCGGGGAATCTGCATCTTGGGCCAGCTTTGCGGGCGGATTCGGACCACTCTTCCGGGGCGAATGCCTTCGATGATGAGGTCGGTTTCAAACTGGATTTGGATGCCGCTGCTGCCCATGGGGATTGGTTTGGAAGTCCGGGTGACCTCAAGGATTTTGCCATTGGAGGCCACATGACCGGGACCATAGTGGCCGGCGGTGTGTTTCAAGGTGTTTTCGGCTCCATTGATTTGTCCCTCGACCCCTTTCTGAAAGTCGGCGTAAAGCGATGGATCCATGCCGCCGAACAGGGTGGCGGACACGGTGGCCCGCCCAAACTTGCCATACGCAATGTCATCGACCAGGGCGGGCATCCAACGGCTTCGGATAAAGCTTTTATGTTTCTCAGTCTGAAAATGGGCTGCGTGCGCGATGGAGGCGTCGTCCAGCCAGATGTCCGATATGTGGAAACGAGTGAAAGCGCCACTGAGGCCATCCCCGGGCGCCGGCTTCCAAGTGATGCCGAGCAGGACGGTTTGCCCTCCGAGATCTTTCTTCCCGTTTGTCGGCCAGTGTTTTTCGGCGATCAGATCCGAGATCCGAATGGACTCACGCCCGCGCCAGATTCGGGTGGCGGCGTCGAAGGTCATTTTTTCCGGTTCGCCCTTTTCAGTCTTGCCCGTTTTGGCTTCGCGGCTTGCCAAGATCATCCCCAGGTTGCCCTTGACCTCCACTTCGTTGAGCTTCCAGACCAAGCCGTTGCGTCTGCAATGGCTGGGTTCATCTTCGAGCAGGAGCACATGGTTTTCCGCGGGGAAAATGCCGGTACCCCGATAATGGCCGGCGTCCTTGTCCTTGTGATTCACCGGCAACACCGGCACGGCGGAGGTCTTGGGGTCCGGCGGCAGGAACCCATGAGCATGAAGAACAGTGCCCAGCGGAACATCACGAAGATCGGCCGGCGCGTCATGATAGCGGACAATCCCGTAGGGCAACATGGCAAACGGATGGGGATCGTTCCTGTAAAATTTGCCTGAACCCTCAACGCGAAGGCTGCCGCGACGATTGGCATGGTCCACGAAAACCAATTCGCCGCGGTAGGCGTGGGCCTTCTCCAGCGGTGGAAATTGCCCCGCCACGGGCCGGAACGGTTTTTCCTCGGCGGAAACAGGCACCGCCAAAAGGACCGCCCCGAGGCACAGCGCGATCAAGCACTTGGAGGACCCAAGCGTCTGTCTTTCCATTCCGAATGCGATCGCAAAGTGATGACCGCATGCAGCTGCGCTCGCGAGCCCGTTGAGGGATGTGGTCACCCGAAGCGCACACATTGACCGCACGCACCGAGTCGCGAAGCGACGACAGCGCATAGCTGCGGGCATCAGCCCGCAGATAACCGAGCAAAAAATCTTTAAGCCGCGAAGCGGCGACAGTGGTTGGGTGTTATTCTGCATTTCTCAGGATTGATTACTGCCGCTTGCTGCGGAAATTGGGGGCGTTTTGTGGAAATCTGAAGGCACGGGGGAAGGCCCGTATGTGTTGAGTCGCGAAGCGACGGCAGCAAATAGCTGCGGGCTATCAGCCCGCAGATTAGAGACCAACATTGTTTGCAAACCGCGAAGCGGTGGCAGCGAATGGGGATGCTGTCGCCGCTTCGCGGCTAACGTTTGATTTTGAGGGTGGAACCCACGGCTTCGCCGTGGGCTAAACGCTGCCTCCGCTAGCGCGGTTGAAAAAGTCGCACCCTGCCTGCGTTGCGCTTGCCTCGCCCTTGGGCAGGGTGCCCAACCCAGCTCGGCGTCCTGCGCTGCGTGCGCCTTGACTTGAGGCCGTTCGCTGCGTCTCGCGACGAAATTTCGTGAGAAATGCAGGCTATCCATTTTGTTCATTTTCAAACAGATGTTCTAATTGAAACTCGATGCCGTGACGTTGCAGGAAATCGATATACTCTTCCTGAAACGTCTGTGTCTGGTGATGCTCCTCCTGGTTCTGAATGTATTTCTGAACCGCTTCGACTCGATCCCCACTGACGGTGAATGCGCCATATCCTTTTTGCCATTCGAACCCGCCGATGTTCAACTCGTCATGCATCCATTTCGACGAACCCGATTTGAGGTCTCGAATTACATCCGCTACGGCAAGCGAAGACGACAAATTCGCAAGTAGGTGAACGTGATCTTCAACACCACCGATCTCGATCAGGTTTCCTTTTTTTGCGCGAAGCGTACCGCCCATGTATTTGTAGAGTCGTTCCTGGAACTCGCCCTTGATGGTTCGTTTCCGATACTTGGTTGCGAAAACGATATGGTATGTTAGATGTGTGAAGCTACCCATGGTTCGTTCGCTGTCGCCGCTTCGCGGCTATGTGTTTTTGGGGTTGGTGGTCTGCGGGTTGGCACCCGCAGCTATACGCTGACGTCGCTTCGCGACTAAATGCAGCTGCGACGCACAACGATGTGGAGTCCATTGCGCAGCTGTAGGCTGGCGTTGCTTTGCGAATGAATGCAGCGGCGGCGCACAACGATGTGGGTTCCATTCCGCAGCTATAGGCTGACGTCGCTTCGCGACTAAACACAGCGGTGATGAACAACGATTTGAGTTCGATGATGTTGAGGCTATCGAATGCTTGAAGCTTCGCGGCCTAACGGGGCGCTCGTTCATAGTGCCAATACTTTGTTGCTGTCGCCAAACTGGTCCGTTTCCACGCCCATCTTCTGGGCCATGAGAAGGAGGAGGTTGCTCATGTGGGCATCTGTGTTCGCGGGGCGACTGCAGAGGCGGTAGTGGTCGCCGGGCTTATCGAGAGTGTAGCCGTCGAAGTGGCCTTGGTTGAAATCGATGTGGCTACCGTGCTTCAGGCCGAGGTCCGTGCCGCCGGCGAGCACCAACGGCAGGTTGGCGTTGCCGTGGCTGTGGCCGTAGGACATGCCGCTGCCGAAGAGCGACATGGTTGAGCCGAGCAGCGATTTGCCATTCAGATCCTTGGTTTCCGACAGCCGCGTGAGGAAGTAGCCAAACTGCTCGATGGCGAAGGTGTCGTAGTTGGTCAGCTTCTCCATGTAGCCCTCATCGCCGCCGTGGTGGCTAAGTTGGTGGCGCGATTCGGTAATGCCAATTTCTGGAATGGCAAAAGCATCGCCTTCGCCACCGAGGCTGAAGGTGGCCACGCGGGTGACGTCCGTTTGAAAGGCGAGCACCATGAGGTCATAGACTGTGCGGAAATAATCGCCCGCCTGAGTTTTAGCGACGTCGCGATTGGTGCGTTGGCGATCCGCTGCGGAAATCTTGGGCAAGGGAGTATCAAGCCAGGCATCGGCGCGGCGGGTGCGAATCTCGGCTTCGCGCACGGAGGTCAGGTATTGGTCGAGGCGGCCCTTGTCGGCTGTGCCCATCTTCTGGGACAGCGCGCGCACCTCGGCGAGGTTGTCATCCAGCACGCTGGCCTTGCGGCGAAGGGCCTTCCGTTGGGCGGCAATGCCGCCTTTGGGTTCTTCAAAGAGGGAGGCAAAAATCTGTTTGCAGCGGCGCATGGCGGGAAGCTGAACGCCATCCGGCGTCCAGGCCAGAGAACCGCCGGTGAGCGCGATTTCCATGGAGGAATAGCGTGTGTGCTGGCCGCTGACCTGCGCCATTTGCTGATCCACCGAGATGGAGTTGCGATGCGCCGCGCCGATCTTGGCGCCGGTCAGGAAGATGTCGATGCAGTTGTGGTGATGCCCCAGGCTGCCGGGATGGTGCAGGCCGCTGACCGGCGTGATCACGTTGCGGAATTTCTCCAGAGGCTTGAGCGAACGGGAGAAGGTGTAGTCCTTGCCCGGCTTGGTGATCTGGTAATTCAGTGAATGCACGCCGTTGGCGAGGTACATAAAGGCGCTGCGGCGCGGCGTCTCAGTTTTCTCCTTGGCCTTGAGCGGGATCATGCATTCGAGCATCGGCAGGGCGATACACGTGCCCATGGCGCGGAGGGCGTGGCGGCGGTCGATTAGCCAGGATTGGGTCTGAAGGTTGCTCATGATCTTTTTTCTGGGTTAACGTTTTCGAATTAAATCGGATTGTGCCACGGCGCGGACGATGTCCCTGACGCGGTATTGGTTTTTCTTGGCCTCAGCGGCAATTAAATCGAGGTCATCGCGGTCGTCCACTGTCAGCACGCGGCGCAGCGCGTAGGTGCAAAGGTGCTCGATGAAGGCCCGGGCGATCGTGTCGCGCTCCTCGAGCAGCAGTTGTTTAAACTGAACCGAATCGGCAAACTTCCGGCCATTAGGCATCACACCGGAGGCATCGACTCGGGGATCTTTGCCCACGCCGGTGGGTACGTGCTCGTGGGTGCGCCATTGGCCGATGGCGTCGTATTGATCAAAGGCGAGCCCAAGCGGATCGATAGTGCGATGGCAGGCGGCGCAGTTGGCGTTCTGGGCGTGCGCCTCAATGCGTTGCCGGATGGTAATCTTATTGCCGGTGGGTGGCACGGGCTCGATGGGGTCGACATTGGCCGGCGGCGGCGGCGGGGTTTTGTTGAAAATCGTTTCGCTGATCCAAACACCGCGATGCACTGGGCGATGGCGGGTGCCGTCCGAAGTGAGGCCGAGCACGGCGCCCATCGTCAGTAAACCGCCCCGATGATCCTCGGGCTTGAGCGCCACGCGTTGGAAACCACCGATCTTCGGCTCGGGCAGACCGTAGAAATCGCAGAGCCGGGCGTTGGCCATCGTCCAGTTCGAATCAAGCAGGCTTTCGATGGCGAGGTTCTTGGTGAGCAGTTCGCGGAAATATTCGACCGGCTCATGGCGCATGCTGGTCTCCAGCCAATCGTCGTAGCCGGGGTAGAGTTTCTTGTCCGGCGGGAACATGCCCACGCGATGCAGCTGCAGCCATTGGCGCGAGAAGTCGTCGATGAAACGGTTGATCCGGTCATCCGAGAGCATTCGGTTAACGGTTTGTTTCAGGCCATCGCCTTGAAGGGCGCCTTCTTGGGCGGCGGTGAACAGCGCGTCATCGGGCATGGAACTCCAGAGGAAATAGGAAAGCCGCGAAGCCAGTTCCTGATCCGAGAGCCGCTCGCGGGGTTGGGGGGCGCCTTCCACGAGGTAAATGAAATGGCGGGATGTCAGCACCCCCTGCAAGGCGGTCCGATAGGCGGCGGCCGGTTTCTCGCCGTCCTTGATGGCCGCTTGGTAGGAGCCCAAATAATTCTTCAGCTCCTCCGGTTGCACGGCCCGGCGCCAGGCGCGTTCGGCAAAGCGTTGGAGGTGTTCGGCGACGACCTCGGCGGTGGCCTCCTCGGGCGGCAGCACGCCGTGGCGGCGGGATTTTTCCGCGTCGGTCACCAGCGGGCCTTCCCATTCCACCCAGTCCAGAATCACCGTGGAGAAAATGCCGTTGCCCTTGTCGTCAAACATCTGCGGCGCGTTGGGATTCAGGAGCAGCGTCTCGCTGCTGTGCGTGAAGATGTAGGCATCGCGGCTGGCAATGGCGTTGCGGAAGGCCGCGCCGCCGCGGCGGTCAATCACATCCGTGGCCACCACGGCGAAATGCAGCTGGGTCGGCATCTCCAGAAACACCTCGAGTTCATAAACCTGCGGTTTGTCTTCTGACGCCGTGATGTCCAGCTCGAGCAGGCCATTCACGGTTTCTTCGCTGGTGCGCGCGCCGATGCTCAAGTGAGCCGGCTGGCCGCCGGGCGGGCGGATGCCGCTCGCTTGCAGGCGGAGTTTGTAAAGCCCGCTATGTTCCGGGCCTGTCTTGCCCAGCCAATTGGAGGACAAGGCGGGTTGCACCCGGCCGGGAAAGAGCAGGTAACGCAGGGGCCGCTTGATGCCGAGCCGGTTGAGGGCCTCCTGTTGTTTCTGCCCGCCGCCATAGCGCAACTCCGCGGCCGTCTTGCGAACCTTGCGGGCCTCGCCGGTTGTGGCGGGGAAGGCGCGGTCCAGTACGATTTCGGCTGCGCGATAGTAACGATCCATATGCGAGGGCGAAAGCGAGAGCTGCGAACCGATGCGCTCGTAGCCGTGCCAGAGCGTGTCTTCGTTCAACTCACCCGGCTTGGCCGGATCGTAGCGCACGCCGAGCAGATCGTAGACGGTGTTCTGGTATTCCTGCCGGCTGAGTCGGTAATGCGCCACCGCCGGTCGCGCGGCCATGCGCGCAGCGCGGCCTTCACGGATGCGGGCATCCAGTAGGCCGATCACCTTACCGATTTCATCAGCGGTCGGTTGCGGTTCATCTTCCGGCGGCATTTCGCCGGCATTGATTTTCTCCACGACCTCGGCCCAGACCTGACCGTCCACGCCGGATTTGAAGTCGCGCGACAATTGATCCAACCGCAAATCGCCCTTGGACTTCTTGGGACCGTGACAAGCGATGCAGTGCTTTTGAAAAAACCCATCAAACGGCTCGGCCGCTTGGCTGAGGGCCGCGAGTGTGAAAAGAAAAATGGCGGCCGTGATCCGCATGCAAGGTCAGGCTAACCCACCAA